>JAGOLG010000050.1 GCA_017994195.1 Rhabdochlamydiaceae bacterium | reverse complement strand
CTGTAATGGTATAAACAAAAGTTCTTATCGGTTTTTCTTTGGTGCCTAGAATAATCAAGACTGCATTGACGATAGCAAGTGTCTTGGGGGTGTAGTTCCAAATCGTATATAATATTTGTTTATCTTTGTGCGTTACGTAATTACTTTCGTGTATCTGGGATATAACAATATTTAAACCCATCGTGGTGATAAGAGCAGATCTTAAATATTTCGTTGCCTCATCATTTTGACTTAATACACTGATGTTGCGTGCTAAAAAGAAGTTGGAGGCGGCTAATACGGCGGGTGTAACTAATTGTTGTAAATCTATCTTTTGTCTGGAAATAAAAGCATTTTTAATGGCAGAAGATCCCAGACTATAACCGAATGAAAGGTCTGACCAAAGCCATGGCTTTTGAAAAATGTAAGCTGCCATATTGAAAAAACCTCTCATTCAATTGATGCTTCGTATGAAGGAGCTTGATTATAGAGATATTCTCAATAAAACACTAGATTTTAGCCCGAATCTGTCCAACGGCGGCTTTTAGGAAGAGTAATCGTGAAGGTCGTTCCGTGGCTCGGCTGCGACACAACCGTAATGGTGCCTTCGTGTTTTTCAATGATTGTTTTTACAATCGAAAGGCCGAGACCTGCACCCCCTAAACGGCGGGAGTGGGCTTTATTGACGGTGTAAAAGCGATCAAAAATATGAGGGACATCTTCGGTAGGAATTCCGATTCCTTCGTCTTCAATTGCAATTGTAACGTCCTGCTTTTTTTCTTGCAGGCGAATAGTAAGATGGGCAGGCGGCTTGGAATATTTGACTCCATTTTCTAAGAGATTCATCATCGCAAGCTCTAAAAGATCGGGATCGGCATCTACCATGATTGCTTCACTTGATTTTTCAATTTTGATGGAAATCTCTGGAGACAGTGTTTGAAGAAGGTGCAGGCAGTTGTCTGCAAGAGAGACCAAATCGCACGGCTGAAAGCGGCTTTGAGGAATATTCTCTAGATCGGCTAACGTGAGAAGGTTTTTAACAAGAGTATCCATGCGGGTGCAATTCCGGACGATTTTCTCCGTGATCTCTGCCAGCATGGAAGGCGAGATGTTTTTTAAATCTTGTAGTGTCTCGGCAAAACCTTTGATAATGGTGATAGGCGTTCGGAGCTCATGGGATGCATTAGCGATGAACTCTTTGCCCATTTCAACAACCTGACGTTGGCTCGATTTATCTTGCAAAACGACAATAGCCCCGCTTTTAAAAGGTTTAGGCACGACAATCAGATCAAGAAAGACTTTGTCTTCAAGAAGCATCGAATCGGTTACAACGGTCGCTTGATCCTGTGCCATCTTGATGAGGGCTAGGCACCTCGTAAGGGGCTCTTTTTTTGGAGCTTGCAAATGAGACATCGCGTGTCCGAAGAGATCGCGCCTGGAAACTCCTGTCATTTTGGCAAAGACGGGATTGGCATACCGTATGATCCCTTCACCATCGATGGCAACAACTCCTTCCATGAGCGAATCTAAGATTGATTCTTTTTCATTTCGTTCATCGATAATATTGCGGATCTGCTGCCGGACTTTGTCGGAAAGCGAGTTCAAGGTTCTGGCAAGGGTGTCAAAGTCGTTTGAGATTTTTTGGCGGAGCTCAATTTTTGGGAGTGTATCTATTTGTCCTTCAGCATAAGGGCGGATTGCATCTGAAATTTGACGTATCGGACGGCTAAGCCTATAAAAGACCCAACCTACACCTATTAAAAATGTGACCATGAAAAGGATATTGATCGTATAAAGACCCAAACGAAATTGCTCGATGAAAATATCAATCTGGGTTGTGCTTGTTAAATGATTCCTGGCTATTTTTTCGATGAGGTATTCGCTTAAAAAAGCGAGTATGACCATAAAACCGGCAAAAATAAGAACAGCTGCAAAAAAAACCTTCTGCCGAAAGGACCAGCCTTTACGGGTAATAGTTTTCATAACCTTTCCGCGTAATCACTATCGTGTCTTCGTACCGATAACCCCCAACACCTGGCCAGTAAAGCCCAGGCTCAATAGTAACAACCATTCCTTCTTTGAGAATAGAGTTTCCATCTTCTCCTTGAAACTTAAGACGAGGAAATTCGTGGACTTCAAGTCCTACGCCATGGCCTAAGCTATGGGCGAGATAAGACTTGAGTCCGGCTTTTTCGATCACACGATTTGCGGCTTTATCAAGCTCGCCAGCTTTGACACCGGGCTTGCAAAGAAGAAGAGCTGCATCATGAGCTTCTTTCACTGCAGCTTCAAAAGCAAGAAGCCTAGGATCAGGCTTGCCAAAGAAAAAAGTGCGTGTCATATCGGAATTGTAGTGGTCCACCATGACCCCCAAATCAAGAAGAACGCAGTCTCCTTTTTTAAGGCGTGCATTTCCCGGCCTGTAATGTGGGAAAGCGGTGTTTTTTCCAAATGCGACAATCGGTTCAAAGGCCATTTTTTCAGCGCCGTGTTCTAGAGAGTAGACTTCAAAGAGGGTGGCTGCTTGCTTTTCTGTAATTCCAACTTTCAAACTCTTTTTCAGAAATTGAAATCCTTTCCAAAGAAGAGCGGCGCTTTTTTTGAGTGCTTTAATTTCGGCTGGAGATTTAATCGCGCGCGCAGCATCTGTCGGTTTTTTAAGAGGAACGAGTTCTTTTTTTGTAAAACTCATTAGTTCCTGCCATCTCGTATAGGAGGTTTGTGCAGAGTCGAATCCAATCTTTGCAAAAGAATTTAGTTTTTTAGATAACGCTTCTCCTGTGGTCTGCTCGCAAGGGCAAGGGCCGTTTTTCTTTGCAAATGCGAGATATCTTCCATCGATGAAAAGATGCCCTCCCTTTTTGGAAATGACAAGAGTGCCCAGTGAAAGAGTAAGTCCTGTGAGATAAAATAAATCGATCGGTTTTTCAATAATGAGAGCATCGACACTGTGTGTCTCAAAAACTGCATTGATTCTATTTGAAAAAACTTTTGATGTCATAAGATCCTGTTTTTGCAATGATGGCAGGCTCTGGCAGTTCTTTTATTTGATGCCAGATTGCCAAAGCTTCTTGTATCATAAATCGTTTTTTTCCACGCACGGCAAATGCAGCGATGTTTTTAAAAACCTCTTCTCCCTCTAAAATAAGTACGATCGCTTCTTCAGCATCGCTTGCATCTAAAAAAGATGGAATAGCATGAATCAAGTAAAGATCTTTTCCGCTCATTTCGATAGAAAAACCGATGTCATGTAAAATAGTTTGTTTTTCTTCTAACGATTTTTGCTGCTGTTTACTCAGTGAAAGAGGAATAGGTATTAACAAGCCCTGAGCTGCAGGCTCTGCAGTTTTGTTTTGAAGAGACCGAAGAAGGATAAGCTCGCGCGCTTTTTGGAGGTTGACCCAGATGATCCCTTCTCCTTGTCCTTCTATTGTAGATGCGTCGAGAAGCAGGTAGTGTTCATAGAGTCCAATGACTTCAGGCTGAAGAATCCATGTCGGGATTTGTGTAGATCCTTCCTCTCTGAAGCGAAGAGGAATATCCTGCAGCGGCATGTTCTGTGCTTCTTGAAATGAAAAGGAATTAGCTGCAGATTCTTGGAAAGCACTTGAGATGGCCGCTTGTAAAAACTCTTTTAACTCTTCTTCTTTTTGAAATCGCACCTCTCGTTTTTGAGGATGGACGTTAACGTCGATTTCTTCTGGCGGCACTGTTAAGTGCAAAACAAAAATTGGATACCTTCGTTCATCCATCCGGTGGCCATACCCCGCTTTCACCGCCGATGAAACAAGCGGTGAGAGGACGGCTCTTCGATTGATAAAAAGATACTGCCCTGAACGATTAATACGGTCATCAACAGGAGATCCAATCCATCCATGGAGTTCATAACCGTTTTTTGTGTAGGCTACTGGACGCCGCCCTTGCAAGAAGGAGGCTTGGAAAAGTTTTTCAAGCCGCTGTTCTAAATTAGAAAGAAGAGAACTATCTATTTCCGGATCAACGGATAGAAGAAGAGTTTCTCCGACAACAAGTTCAAATCCAACCTCAGGATGAGCAAGCGATAAAGAAAACAGCAATTTATGAATGTCTGCTGTTGCTGCAGCAATGGATTTTTGAAATTTTTTTCTTGCAGGAACGTTATAAAAGAGAGAGCGTATCGAAATCGTCGTGCCAGAGGAGCGAGATGCGGGCCCAACTGCTTGAATGGAGCCTCCTTCTACCTCGACTTTCACTGCATTGTGCCCCTCTTGCGCTGTGACAAGGCCTACTTTTGAAACGGCGGCTATAGATGAAAGCGCTTCGCCTCGAAATCCCATCGAGTGCAGCTTATGTAAATCTTCAATGCGAGTAAGTTTTGAAGTTGCATGCCTTTCAAAGCAAAGAATGGCGTCATCCCGATTCATTCCGATGCCGTTATCGGCCACCTGAATGAGCTGAAATCCGCCTCCGCGGATTTCTATCCAGATTTTCTTGGATCCAGCGTCAATGCTATTTTCAATCAGTTCTTTCAAAGCAGAGGCGGGACTTTCAATAACCTCGCCTGCCGCAATCTGATTGATGGTTCCTTCATTTAGAACACGTATGACACCCATGCACTAGTGTGTATTGAATGGAACGTACGAAAGCTTATTCCTTGCAGGAAAACTTAAGGGAACGGAAAATTTAACTCGGCTTACGATCGATAAGAGCTGCTCATACGAGCCGCTTCCAAAATGAGAAAGTCCCATCACAAGCAAATTGCTTGTCGGTGGCTCTCCCTCAACAACAGTGAGAGCAATGTCAAAATAAACATCATGAAACTCATTGTCCCTTTCGGAAGTCATGTTGAGAAATTTTGATTGGATTTCACAATCAAATTCCCCAATTTTTTCCTGAGCGGCATGAATGCCGCCCACGATTTGATAGAGCGATTCTGTGATAAAATGCTTTAAGTCCAAAACCTACCTCTTTGTCTTATGACAACAAGCTTAACTCATAAGTTATTTTTTCGAAAATTAAATCGGCTTGCCCCAGCGAGGTTATTTTGTTTCAGCTTGAGCAATAGTTTCGCTGCTTGCTACTTTTTCGATAACAGAACAGGTTTCGTTATTTTTTTGTTGTTCATTATCTCTAGAAGCGCGGTATCCGCCATTTGAAGTAAAAAGAATAATAAGAACAGCAAAAGATACTACAATTCCAATAAATGCTTTCATTTTTGTTGACATAAGATCACTCCTTTATATTCTCAGCAACATAGCAGAACTATGCTATTTAGAACTATGCGAGTCTTTCGTTTAAATTCCCAATCGGTTATTAATACATTGAGAATCATCATCATGGATCATAAGAGCGCTGCTATTTATGTCGTCAAAACCTTGAAAGAAGCAGGCCATACTGCCTACTTTGCAGGCGGCTGGGTGCGTGATTTCATCATGAAACATCCTTCAGATGATATCGATATTGCAACTTCTGCCGGCGTCGAAGAGATCCAGACCCTCTTTCCCAAAACCATTCCTGTCGGCGTCTCTTTTGGAATTGTCATTGTTGTCATTCAATCCCATCAATTTGAAGTTGCAACTTTCCGCAAAGACCGCGGGTATGTCGATGGCCGCCGGCCTACTGGGATCGACCCTGCACCTCCGGAGATTGACGCCAAGCGCCGAGATTTCACTATCAATGGTCTTTTTTATGATCCTCTCGAAGATAAAATCTACGACTTTGTCGGAGGACTCGATGACATACGTAAAGGCGTCATTAGAGCTATTGGCGACCCCATAGAGCGGTTCACAGAAGACAGACTGAGAATGATGCGTGCTGTTAGATACTCCACTAGGTTTGGCTTTCCGATTGAATCGGATACGCTCCAGGCCATTTTAAAACTCTCTTCAACACTTCTTCCATCCGTTGCGATGGAACGGGTCTGGCAAGAGTTCAAAAAAATGTCTCAATTTGCCCATTTCGACACAGGGCTTGTCACCCTCCATCAATTGAATCTTTTACCAACCATTTTTCCTGAGCTGAAAGAGCTATCAATGGAGCAAATTCAAAAAAGAGTTAAGTTCATTTCTCTGTTTCCGAAAAATTCTCCGACGATTGCCGAACTCCTCGAGCTTTTTCCGAATCTCTCCCTTCAGCAGGCGCTCGGTCTTTGTGAAACTCTTAAACTTTCTAAAGAGGATCGCTCATTTGTAGAATTTTATATCCACGCGATCCGTTTAATGGAGATACCAAGCACCTGGAAAACTGAGCTCGATCCCATTGAGTGGGCCTACTTTTATGCCAATGTTCATTCTCAACTTGTTTTAGAAATCATTGCGTGTCATTTCGACACTGCTCATAAAGAGGTCTTTTTAGAAGAGCATGAAAATTACCGTCAAAAACTGGGACAAGCCATTCTCAGAATCCAATCGAGCTCGCCTATTGTCCGTGCAGAGCACCTCATGGCAGAAGGGATAAAACCCGGCAAGCAGCTGGGCCTTCTCCTAAAAGAAGCAGAAAAAATTTCTATTAATGATGAACTCGAAGACAGATCTCAAATCATCGATCGATTGAAAAAATCTTCTCTTTGGAAAACTACTATCTAGATACCACTCTTTCAGACTTCCATCGCTCAATACGGTCTTGGACATGCTCGAGCTGCCTCTCTTTCTGCCCCTTATAAAGACGGCCCACATCGAGCTGAATAGGACGATCTCCTACAAAGCCATAGTTATTGCTGACCGCCTTATCACGATCCGCATACCCCTTGTCAATGCGATGCTGAACAAGTGCAAAGACAGAATGAATCGCTTTTTCTACTTCAGCCTGTTTGCCATCATGAGCTAGCCGCTCCAAACGATTAAAAAGAAGTTCGGCTTTTTCTTGGATTACAAACTCAGTCTCATCGGCATCCAGATGGTACAAGCGCCCTTCTTGATCAACAATTGTGAGTTTTTGGTTCATGTTGTTTGTTTTTGCAAGATGGATCCACACAATGCCTGTTTCTTTCCGCAAATCTTCATACGCATTTTTATACCCGTTGAAAACCCAATTAAGGTTTCGAATGCGGCGGCGAACGACATGCGGACAAAGCTGATCTAAAACGGAGGGAGTGAACCGACGCATTTTAAAAAGCTTTAAAACGTACTTTTCATCTTTACTCTGGAAAGCTATCGCTTGGGCTCCTTCTCCAAAAAAAGTAAATGGCTGAGATAAAATGGACTGAATATGTTTTTTTTCTTTGCTAGACAGCTCATTAATTGTCCAACGCGGGTTAGGTGCAAGCGTTGATGAAACCATGTTAGGAGAAAAAGCACTACGATTGTAGCGTTCTAAAGTAACATGGCAGGCCTTCAGAAATTGGGATTCTGGAGCTGGCAATTGTGCTAACTTTTTTGCAGGCCTGTTGTGCAAACAAAACCCGAGCCCAAATAAAATAATACAAACAATAATTAATTTCGCTGATCTAGCCACTTGTCAATCCGTTCTAAAATCCGATCTTGATCTTTAGGTTTATGCCCTCTGAAAATCCGCCCCACATCCAGCTGAATGGCCCGATCACCAATAAAACCGAAATTATGCGTTACAGCTTTATCATGATCTGCAATCCTCTTGTCTATCCTTCTTTTGACAAGATCCATCACCTGTGTCAGAGCCTCATTCATCTTTTCTTTATTATTAAGAAGCTTTTGAAGTCTATCAAAAATAAGCTCTGCCCTTTCTTGAACTACAAATTCGACCTGATCAAGATCCACAACATAAGATCTGTGGAGCTTATCGACCAGCTTAACTTTTTTGTTTAGGTGCTTTGTCTTATTGAGGTGGATATAAATAAGCCCTGCATCTTCTTTCATCTCTTCAAAAGCAAGTTTGTGGGAGGCATAAATAGAAAAAAGGTTTTCCTTTCTTTCCTGAGATCTATCTCCTTCCCAAAGATCTCTTAAATGGAAGATTTCATGTTTCATTCGAAAGAACTTGAGAACAGTCTTGCCATCTTCAGAGACAAAAGCATACGACTGTGATCCGGCACCTAAATATTTGTACGTCTGCGAAAAGATTTCACCCAGCTTTTTTTGTTCGTTCTCTAAAGGCGCCGTAACTTCCCATTCGGGATGATAGGTAAAATCAGAGGTTATTTTTGCAATAGAAAAGCCCAAGACTTTGCTATGATAGGCATAGTGCCATCCCCATAGAAAAAGCGCCACAGTAAGGACGCTCCACAAAATCTTGCTCCTGAATTTAGATTGTGTCATCATAAGATCTTCCATGATACCACGCTTGCTGACTAGCTTACAACATCCTCTCGTCAAAAAACTTGTTAAACTAAGAGAGAGCCGAGATTTTCGCAGAGAAGAAGGGACAGTCCTACTTGTCGGAGAGACTGTTATTCAAGAAATAGCCCCGCATTGCCAGATAAAAACTTTAATCTCTACAAAGCCTCTTCCACTAAAAGCCGCAACTTCAGAACTTGCAAGCCCAGAGGTGCTTCAAAAAATTATTGGGCATAAGACCGATGATTTAGTCGCTGCAGAAATCGTTGCACCCTCTTTTAACGACTTAAAAAACTGCCGGCTAATCGTCCTTTTAGATGGGCTTAGCGACCCCGGAAACGTAGGAACCATTTTTCGAACCGCGATTGCTCTTGGCTGGGAAGGTATTTTGGTAATTGAAGGATCTGCCGACCCTTATAATGATAAAGCCTTGAGAGCCTCTCGCGGGGCGCCCCTGCTTCTTCCATGGAAAGAAATATCTTGGCAGGACGCCGAGGCTTTCGTTAAAGAATCCCACCCTCAAATTCTTTTCGCAGATATAAAAGGGACCCCTCTATCTAAGATGAAGTTCTCCGCACCCTTGCTCTTAATTTTAGGACACGAGACCCGCGGCCCTTCCCCAGATGCACGTTCTCTTGGCGAGCCAATAACGATCCCTATGAAAGGAGCCATGGAATCGCTTAATGTCGCTTCTGCTGCATCTATTTTGCTCTACCATATTGCTGAGGAGTTATCATGAGTAAACTTGACTTTTTGCATGCCCTTGAAATTTTAGACTCCAGAGGAAATCCGACTCTTGAAGTCAAAGTAATCACCACCGATGGATTTGTCGGAAAAGCAGCCGTCCCTTCTGGTGCATCGACAGGAGAGCATGAAGCGGTCGAGCTGCGCGATCATGACCCTCACCGTTATGGCGGCAAGGGCGTATTAAAAGCGATCTCCCATGTAAATAACGATCTAGCAAAACTACTTAAAGGGTTTTCGATCTTTGATCAGAAAAAAATCGATCTAGCAATGATAGACTGCGATGGAACACCTAATAAATCACGCCTGGGCGCTAATGCAATCTTGGGTGTCTCCCTTGCAGTAGCTCACGCTGCAGCTGCCGCAAAAAAAATTCCTCTCTATCGCTATCTCGGAAATGGAAGCCGGCTTCCTGTCCCCTTAATGAATGTGATTAATGGCGGGGCGCATGCCGATAATCCGTTGGAATTTCAAGAATTCATGATCAGACCCTCTGGCGCTCCTACTTTCTCCGAAGCTCTTCGATGGGGAGCTGAAGTCTTTCATGTTCTAAAAAAACTCCTCAAAGAAAATGGCCAAGTGACAGCGGTCGGCGATGAAGGCGGCTTTGCACCTCAAATTGAATCGCATGAAAAAGTCCTCGATTTCCTCATGAAAGCGATTGAAAAAGCAGGCTATAAACCGGGAAAAGAAATCTCGATCGCACTCGATTGTGCAGCCTCTGAATACTATGATGCCTCTTCCAAAACCTATTTAGGGCTTTCTCCCTCTGATTATATCGCCTATCTTCAAAAACTCTGCCGCAGCTATCCGATTACTTCCATTGAAGATCCTCTCGATCAAAATGATTGGGAGCATTGGAAAATTCTCTCCTCAGAGCTTCCTATTCAAATTGTCGGCGATGATCTCTTTGTAACGAACCCCCGTTTTCTACAAAAAGGGATCGATCAAAAATCTGCAAACGCTATCTTAATCAAACCCAATCAAATCGGAACACTCACCGAAACCTTAGAAACCATCGAACTTGCAAGAAAAGCTCATTTTGGAATTGTTATCTCTCACAGGTCAGGTGAAACCGAAGATACCACCATCGCAGATCTCTCCGTTGCCACCGCTGCCGGACAAATCAAAACCGGTTCCCTCTCCCGCAGCGACCGCGTTGCAAAGTACAACCGCCTGCTTGAAATCGAAGATGAACTTTTAAATCCCATCTATTGACTAGAATGAAATAAGGCACTATTTGAAATAAGATGAGTCGTCGCCATTCCTTGAACTATGTCTATTTTGGAGCGCTTTTTGTTTTGCTTGCTCTTTTGCATGTGTTTCATGTGAATTTAGTCGAGCAAGGGACATCTTTAAATCGACTTTTCTACATGGTCTATGCGGTCGGAGAGTGTCTTTTCGAAGTTGCAGCTCTAATTCTTATTGGCGCATGGGCCAGCGAAAAATTTCCTGCATTTGCAAAAGGTATCTTTGTAACGTTTACCTTTGTTTTATTTTTGATGCACCTGATCGATTTTCCTCTCATGCGCATTATGGACATGTCGATCTGGTACAGCTTCAGCATTGTTTTTGCAGAAAGTTTTGAAAACTTTCTAGAACTTCTAAAGGCCAGTAATATCCAGATGGTGACATGGCTACTCATGGGAGCAGGCATTACCGTCATGGTCGTCGTGGGCATTTTTTTATTTCGCATCTCAGACAGGCTCTCATCGAAAAAGCCTTTTTATTTTTCCTATAAAGCAGCGTCGCTATTTGTTTTTTCTGTCCTTTGCATTCTCACGCTTTTCGACCACCAAACCTCTCATATTGCCAGCGCTACCAAAGATGCACCTTTTTTAAAAGCGCTCCCCTGGAAAACAACGCTTCTGACAAACAGCTATCCCAAATGGAATTTGCATACCCCCTTACCCCCAAAACCTACTCAGGCGTGGTACCAAGACAAGCTAAAGTCGCTCGACGTTCAACCACTGCATAAGCCCAACATTTATCTCTTCATTGCTGAAAGCATCCGGGAAGATTTTATTACGGATGAAGTTGCGCCGACACTTTCTCAATTTAGAAACGAAGGAATCTCTTTTCCACAGGCGATTTCAGGGGCTAATGCAACACCTCTTTCGTGGTTTTCGATTTTTCATGGCATTTATCCTTTTTCTTGGAAAGACCGCCAGCTTAAAAATTGGAAGGTGGGAAGCCTGCCTCTGCAGCTGCTCAAGAAGGCAGGCTATCAAATTCATGTGCTTTCAGCTTCTCGTCTCAATTATTACCAAATGGATCAGATTTTATTTGGAAAAGACAAGATGCTTGCAGACGATTTTCAGGTTTTTGCAGATGACGATCACGCAAACCACGTTTTTGATACAAAGTGCATCGACCATCTCATTCAAAAAATGAATTCTGCCGAAGAAGGCCATCTTTTCATTGTGTTTTTAGAAGGAACGCACTTTGATTATAGCTGGCCAGAGCATCTCAGCCTCCCTTCAAGGCCCTTTTCTAAAGCCATTGATTACCTGCGCCTGACCTATTCCAAAGATGGCCTAGAAGGGATAAAAAATCGATACCGCCATGCCATTTATCATATCGATGAACAATTTAATCGGTTTTTAACAGCTCTAAAATCTCATCCCCGCCAGGATGAAGCCGTCGTCGTCTTCACAAGCGACCATGGAGAAGAATTTTTCGAAGAAGGTCGGATTTTTCACGCTTCTAACTTAAATCGAGCTCAAACCCGCATCCCACTCTATTACCGCCTTCCCCATCAAAAAACCACCTCTACCCTCACTTCTCATCTCGATATTTTCCCCACTCTTTTAGATCATGTGTTTGGAAACGTGCAGCCCTGGTTTGATGGAGAATCCATCTTAAGAGAAAGACAAAAGCCCTTTGCAATTTCAACCCGCTTCAATGCCAGCAGGGCCCCTTATGAGTTTATGGTGACAACGGAAGATGAACTGCTCGTCTCTCGGTTTGAAATAAGAGCGGACATACGGCAGTCTAAAAATCTTGAAATCGTTTCTAGAAAGAATCTGCAAGGAAAAATGCTTGAGACTTCTTCGAGTCAGGTCTATGAGAAATATCAAGAAATTCTTCATTCTTTGTTTTCACAATACTAATTCTCTTCTTAACAAACTTATATTAAAAAAAATTTAATTACAGTTTGAATATTAACTTAATTTAAGTTAAAATCGATTCCAATTTTGAGGAAACAATGAATCCAATCAGCGCTATTTAACATCTCTAAATAGGCTGATTATTCAGCTTGATCAGGTATTTCACCAGCTTTTCCCATTCTTTATTGTTGATATACAAG
>JAGOLG010000002.1 GCA_017994195.1 Rhabdochlamydiaceae bacterium | reverse complement strand
GAGGGCGTGGGAAAAAGTTACAACTTTGTCATCCACTAATAGATGTGCTGTTAATAAGGCGCCGGCATTTGCTTGTATTGCAGCTTCAAAGGCAACGAGTGATCGGATTTTTGTCCTAGGGAGGTCGACGTGCGAATCTATACTGACATCACCATGATCGGGAAAATGTTTTGCGCAGGCAAGAATGCCTTCTTCTTGCAGGGCTCGGACGACAATTGAAACAAGCTTAGCAACTCTTTCAGGATCGTCTCCAAAAGATCTTGTTCCGATGATCGGATTCAGGGGGTTGATATTGATGTCGGCAACAGGAGCAAGATTGAGATCGATGCCTAATTGACGGCATTCCCAGCCGACTTGCCTTCCGAATTTTTCTATGAGTGAAAGATCTTGAATTGCGCCTAGTGTTAAGTTCCGTGGAAACCTCACAGCATCGGTCACCCGCATGGAGGTTCCCCATTCTGCATCTCCAACTCGGATAAGGGGCAGGTGAGTTTTTAAAGAGGCGAGGAACTCTCGATACGACTCGGAAGAGCCTTGTTTTAAGATAACTCCGCCGACATGGCAGTCATTAAAAAGATGCTCCAAATCTTGAAGGTGCTCATCTTGTCTTTCCGGACATCCAGGTATGACAAAAAGCTGCCCAACTTTTTCTTCGAGGGACATTTGCTGAGCGATTTGAACAGGCGCTTGTGTTAGGAGATGAAACGCAGTAAGCGATGCCATCATAATAGATCCCTACAAAAACTTATTCCCCTTCTAGAAGGTCTAAGAATGCTTGGAGTTGTTTTGAGCGGGTTGGGTGGCGCATTTTGCGAAGCGCTTTGGCTTCGATCTGGCGGACGCGTTCGCGGGTGACTTTGAATCTTAGTCCAACTTCTTCAAGCGTTTTTGGCTTGCCATCGAGAAGGCCGAATCGTTCGATAAGAACGGTTCTTTCTCGATCTGTGAGCGTTGAGAGGACCTCGTTCATTTTATCTTTGAGGATCGAATAGCCGGTTGCTTCTGCAGGAGATTCAGTCGAGGTGTCTTCAAGGAAATCTCCAAATTGGCTTTCTCCGCCATCGCCGACTTCTGCCTGTAGAGAAATAGGATGCTGAGCAATTTTATAGATCTCTCGGATGCGCTCGGGAGTCAGTCCAAGCTCTACGGCAAGCTCTTCCGGAGTCGGCTCTCTACCGGTTTCCATCATGAGTTTTTTTGCGCCACGAAGAACTTTATTGATAGTCTCGATCATGTGTACAGGAATACGGATTGTACGTGCTTGATCGGCAATTGCGCGAGTAACGGCTTGACGGATCCACCATGTTGCATAGGTAGAGAACTTATAGCCGCGTCTGTATTCGAACTTTTCGACCGCTTTCATAAGACCCATGTTTCCTTCTTGGATCAGATCTAAGAATGAAAGGCCGCGGTTCGTATACTTTTTTGCAATCGAGATCACGAGGCGCAGGTTCGATTCAACCATCTCTCGCTTTGCTTCTTGGCTTTTATCCATCCAACGCTGGAGCATGCGGACGTCTTTTTTAAATTCGTCTAAAGAACGGCCAGCAGCGAGTTCTCGCTTAGAAAGTTTGCGTTGAACGGCGACAAGTTTAGCGGCAGCAAATTTATTTTTTTCAGCTCTTGGTTGGAGTTCCTGCATCTCTTTTTCAAGAGATAAGAATCGATCGTAGCCGCGCATAATGACTTCGCAGAAGTCTTCAATGATATTATGGCGAAGGTGCATCTGCCTTAGATAAGCTTGGGTGCGGATGCGGCATTTTTCAATATCTTCAAGGATTTTTGCTTTATCGTTTTTCTTAAGCAGTGGATCGCGCAGCAGAAGCAGATAGGTTTCTAAGATGGCATCTTCTTGTTTGAGAAGAGTGGCCAGCTTGGGGAGTACGGAGGAAAAATGATTTTTATCAGAGACTTCTTTTTCAGAGATGACTTTATCAAACCGCTCTTTGGTCGTGATTAAATAATTTGCAATTGAAATAGCTTCGCGCGTCGAATAGCGGAAACGCATGATGATCCGCTCGATCTGTATTTGCGCTTTTTCAATTCGTTTGGAAATCTCGACTTCTTCTTCCCGTGTGAGAAGCGGGACAGAGCCCATTTCTTTAAGATACATCCGAACAGGGTCATCAGACGTTCCTTCCGGTTTTCTGGGAAGGCCTTCGATCTCTTTCGCTTCTTTTTTCCGTTCTTTTTGCCGCTCAACTTCTGTCTGATTCAAGATCTGGATGTCCATGCCGCTCAAGAAAATGAGCACCTGGTCGATCTGCTCAGGCGAGTCAAAGCTCATCGGCAAAATTTCATTGATCTCCTCGTACGTTACATATCCTTGCTCTTTAGCAAGCGAGACGAGCTCTTCAATCTTTTGCTGATGCTGTTGCGTAAAAACGGTAGAAAAATTTCCTTTACTCATGCGATGATTAAGATTCTCTTTCTAAGACGGCTTGTTGTCAAGATGTTAACACAAACAAAATACATTAACCGTCGTGGTTTAGGAAAAAGTGTAGCACATGAAGAGATCCAAGGCTACCTGAAAAAACAGATTCCTTCCTTAGAGCTGGAAAAAAGTTTAGGGAAACGGCGCGCTGACGCAGTCTGGGAAGAGAGAAAGATTGTTTTTGAAATTCAAATATCTCCTATTTCCCTCCAAGAAGCGCTTGATCGATGCACCGATTATGCCTCTATAGGATATCAGGTGGTTTGGGTTTTATATGAAGGACTCTATAACGGCTTTAAAGTCTCTCCAGCAGAAAAGTTTTTAAGGTTCGGCTGTCCGACCTATTTTACAAATGGGGTAATCATCTACGATCAAATCGAAGTTATACGAGGGAAAAAGCGGCATTTTAAAGGAGAAGCGCTTCCCGTTAATATTTCAGAGCCCTGCATTCCCTTTATTAAAGTGCCCGACCGAAACTGGCCTTTCCATTTTGTAGGAGATATTCATACCACTTGCGCCACTCTAGGGGTGAAAGAGGTTCAAAAAATCATTCACCAGCATAGTCCTCTGGAAGGTTGGAAATGGTGGCTTCATTATATAGGGCTTCGAATCTTAGAGCTTGTTTCCACAAACCAAAAATAGAGTGTGATTCCAAGAGTTATTAATGCATAAACAATTTTCTTTATAGGGAGCACTTTTTCTAGAGAGGAAATCGTCGGATTGTAAGGATCGATCCAGATCTTCCGCGAGTGTTCCAGATTGGCAATCATTTTTTGAGCCGAAGGGCGATTCAAGGGGTAAGGAGGCCTTAAAGAGGAAGTGCCTTGGAAGGTTTTTCCTCGGAATTCAAAGTGATAACTGCCTTGGATGGGGTAGGAAGATGAAGATTTTTTTATAACCTTCCAATGATCTATAGAGGCTTCTAATCTCACTGAGAGACGCAGATATAAATAATATTCTCTCATTGCAATGGAACCTAAACATAAGAAGAGGATCGATCCCAAGAGCGTCAAAGGATAAGAAATATTGAATTTAAACCAGGCTGGACCCATAATATACTCTAATAAAATACAAGGAACTTGCAATATTATGGCAGAAGAAAAGAAAGAAGCAGCAAAGAAAAAAAATGGAAAGATCTCTTCCGCAAAAAAAAGAGATAAGCAGAGCGCAAAAAAACGTCTTGCAAACCGTGGCTTTAAAGCAACGGTGAGGACTGCAGTTCGCGCCTATGAAGAATCTCTTGCAGGAAGCGATAAAGCTGCAAAGCAAGCAGAGCTCAATAAAGTTTACAGCTTAGTCGACAAAGGGGTCAAAACCGGCCGTTTTAAAGTCAATCAAGCTGCACGCACAAAAGCGCGTCTTTCAGCACGCCTTAAATAATCATGATGGGCTCCTAGTGAGCCCATCTTTTTTTGATTCCTGATCGCCTGCACGACGAATTCTTAACTGTTTTAGCAATCACATCCGTTTCCCCAAGTAAAATAACCGACTCTTTAGCTCGCGTAACAGCCGTATAGAGCACTTCTCTGCCGAATACTTCTGTGCCTGGAGGCACGAGAACAACGACATGGTCAAACTCACTGCCTTGGCTTTTGTGAATGGAGAGCGCATAGGCCAGCTCATAAGGCGGGAGCGCAGAAAGAGGGAACTTTTTTCCATCAATGAAGGCTTCAGTAGGAGAGATTAAAATTCCAGTATCTCCATTTGAAAGCCCTGTTTCAGTATCATTGCGTGTAATGATGATCGGAGTTTCTTTTCTTGAGCCTTGGAGGAGTTGATTGAGTGATTTTACCCCCCAGGGTCCATCACGAAGAGGCGTGAGAATAGTTGCAGATCCATATTTTTTAATAAGGTCGATTGATAGAGGTCCCTGTGGTATCGGAGCAGTTCCATTTAAAATTGAAGATGCCAGATCAAGCACTTCTTTTCGATCGGAGCGAAGCGACTTATTTAGATGAGCGGTGGGCACTAAATCGATCAAATCATTAAAAAGGCTGCCGGATTCAACAGGTGGAAGCTGATTGCCGTCTCCTAAAAATACGATGCGCTGGCCACTCCTCATGCTTTTTAAAAGAGCGCGCATGATTTTTACATCGATCATGGATGCCTCATCGACCACAATCAAATCGGCTTGAATAAAGGAGCGATGCTCTTCAAGATTTCGATCGGATTTGATTCCAAGAATGGAATGGAGCGTTCCACAGTGCGCTTTTGGATTTTTCTCTTTGAGCCTAGCCGCTGCTTTTCCCGTCGGTGCAGTTAGAATGATACGAGCCTCATTCCCAAAACTTTTCACGAGTTCTGTCACAAGATAGGTTTTTCCGGTTCCAGGCCCCCCTTCAATGATGGAGAGGCGCTCAGATCTAACAAGATCAAAAGCTGCTTGCTGATCATCAGTTAGGTTGGCTTTCATTTTGGTTAGTAGTGAGCTTCCTAAGAGCTTTTTTAGCTCTTCTATCACGTCTGTTTCGTAGCGATAGTTTTTTTGTAGATACACAAGATCATCATGCACGACTAAATAGGGAGAAGTTGTGATTCCTGACTTAACTGCAGCCGTCCAAGAACTTGGTCCTTGCAGTATCTGTAAATCCAAGCAAAGATGACCTTGTCTTGCGGCTTGCATGACTGCGGCGAGAAAGGCCCTTTTTTCTTGCGTATCAGGAGCATGAAGATCTGCAAAGTAGAGATCGATCGGTTCTAAGAATCCTTCTTCGATAAGTTCGTTAAACAAGGACATAAGCGGGACCTCTAATAAAAATAAAATAGACTCCACCAAAGGATGCAAGAGGAAGATATCTCTGGAGCGCTTCGGAATAGATTTTTCCTTGAAGGTAATAGTCGTGCGATTTCATAACTTGTGCAACGGTTGTATCATCGGTATTCTCTAAGAGATTGGTTTTCCAATCGATGGCGTAAAACCGTCCTTCATGCTCAAAGCAAAGATCGATATAACCTTTCAGCCATCCTTGAGAAGAGGGATAGAGAAACTCCATCTCTGTTTGAACAGAATTCCGTGAGATATCATTTAGGCAAAAATTTCCAAGAGAAAGGGAGAGTGTCTTTTGAAGCATTGTGCAAAGCGTCTGGGACATAGCGCTGAGTTTGGTGCCTCTTATTTCTTGCGCAACAATGAGATCAAGTTCTCCTTCTTGATCGAAATACCTTTCCAAGATGCGGTGGATGATGACACCTGTTTCCGCTCCCGCTTCGATTCCAAGAGGGTCTCCTTTGGCGGGAATATAATTTTCTTTAACTAGAGAAGAAAACGATTGCATGTAGCGCGAAGGGAAAGGATCTTGGAATGGAATTGGAGGTTCAAGCTCAATCTTTTCTGATTTTTCAGGAAGTTGTAGGTCAAATGTCCGATTTGCTAAAAATTCTTGGGTAAAGTTGGTCAGATCTGGATTTGCTTTCGATAAGAAGATTTCAATCGGCGAGCCTTCCCCTATGGAATAGTCAGGGGTGGGCAGCTCTTGGACAATCGGAATGTAAAGCCGCTTTTCAGCACGTGTTAGGGCAACATAGAGCTGCCTCATTTTTTCGGCATCGAGTTCTTTGAGAAGTTCTTCGGGAAGCTCTTGATCGGGGGTGCGTGAACCAAGGCCGAGGGCAAAAACCGTTTCAAATTCGAGTCCTTTGCTCGCATGCGTTGTCATGATCTGAACACCGGTGGGATTTGGAGAGAGCCGGTCTTGGGTTTCAAAGATTTTGATTTCCGCTAAGAGCTGTTTGAGCTCATAGGGCTGATGGACGAATAAAATCTTTGGAGTTAATTCTAAAAGGTCATCGAGCGTGCCGCTATGCTGATAGAAGGTTTTAAGAGTTGTTTCTTCTCCTAAACGTGTATTTAAAAAAGCGGCGAAAAATGTTGCAAAACCTTCTTCCATCCAAAGACCCTGCAGCTTTTGCAGAACTTCTTTAGATTGATAAACAAGCTCGGGAGTCAGCGCTTGAGGAGCAATGGAGGCAAAAGGTCCTAAGAGAAGTTTTTTGATTGTAGAATTTGAAAGCTCAAGCGTTGCATCTGCCATTTCCTCTAAATACTCAATCAAAGGGCTGCTGCTTAAAGGAGCGCTGCGGTAAAGAGTTGCCGGAATTTTCCATCGGGCTAAAAAATTTCTAATCCGCTCTGCTTGATACCTATCTTTCACAAGGATCGCGGTGGTGGACGGATCGAGTTTTTTCTTTTGGATCTCTTCTACAATGAATGGAAAGAGCTGATCTTCTTCGATCTCTTGTGTTGGGAATTTTGCAGAGCGCCCCTTTTCGCCTTGCGCCACCATAAAACATAAATGGCCTTCTCCTTCATGCGCAGCTAAGGCTTCTGGCACATCGAGAGAGCGTCCCAATTTTGGAAGATCCATCCAAGCTGTTTGACATAAGAGCCGGTTGATCTCTTGCAAGAGTCCGGAAGTCGAGCGAAAATTTTTAAGCAATACAGCTTTTTGATCGATGTTAAAAGTGCGGGAAGCCTCTATGAAAGTGTAAATATCGGCAAGACGGAAAGCATAAATCGATTGTTTTGGGTCTCCAACCAAATAGACAGATTTATGAGGGTCGTCCATAAAAAGCGTTTTAAAAATATTCCATTGGAGCGGATCGGTATCTTGAAATTCATCGACAATGGCTGTCTGATATTTTTTTCGCACAGCGTGGACAAAAGAAGGTCTTTGAAGCTTTGAGTGAACTGTTTTTAAAAGATCATCAGGTGTTATTTTGCCCTGTTTTTCAGACAGGATGGTGTAGTGTGCATGCCAAGCAGATGAAAGCTTTAAGAAAATATGATCAGGATTTTGCGCAGCCTCCAAAACAGGAAGAATGAGCTCTCTTAAGTTTGAAAGCTGAGGCGAGCATTTAAGCTTAGCGCGCACTTTTAGCTGCGAGTCATCCAAGTTTTTTAAAAAGAAAGGGGTCTCTTTAATCCACTTGTCCCAAAGAGCAGGAGAAATCGCTCCTTCATTAAGAGCTTTTTCTAGTTCTTGCGCTTGGGATGAAAACAGATCTGATGTCATGCCTTTATAGGAAGAGCGGACTGATTCAAATTCAGATGCTAGCGCAAACGGCAGGGTCTCTTTTAAGAAGGGAATCGGTTTTTCAAGAGGAGGCGATTTTGCACTCGAGCGTAAAAGCGCCTCTTCTAGGCGGCTCATATCAAATCGATAAGAGCCAAGAAGTTTGCTCAGCTGTCCAGGAGAGAGAAATGCTTGTCCGCGCAAAAACTGTTTAACTTCCCAAAGCTGCTCTTCCCGCGTCCACTCAGAAAGATGGAGTGTTGTTCCTGCTTCAAAGGCAAACTGCTGCAAAAGATGGGAGCAGAATCCATGGATCGTAAAAATTTGCGCGGCTTCAAAATTTTTGAGAGCCTCATCGATCTTTCCTCGTTGAGCATCTGATAGGCCTTCCAAATAATCAAACGCTGTTTGTCCCAGAAGAATTGACTCGAGGTTTGAACGTATTCTGCTTTTGAGCTCGCGGGTGGCAGCCCTTGTGAAAGTGACAATCACGATCTCATCTAAGGTCAGTGGCGTTTCCACAAGAAGCCTTACAACCAAGTGCTCGATGGTAAATGTTTTACCGGTGCCGGCAGAGGCTTCTAAGAAGAGGCGAGGCTGAAGAAGTGTTTTTTTCGAGAGAATATCAAATGAGTTCATGCAGAGCCTCATGTAAAGACGATCTCCATTCATCAACCCAGTTATCCCAGTTGTCCAAGTTATCCAGGCGCGGCAAGAGGTTTCTTTGCTTTGCCCAAAGAAGAATCGTGTCGTCTGTGCTTGCTGGAATTTTGTCTCCTTTAAAAATTCTGCGGCCCCAAGCCGGGAGAAGGGGCGAAGGGCTTTGTAAACTTTTCTGAAAGTAGGCAAGATAGCGCTTCAGCGTTTCTAGAGGATTGTCTAACGGAATAGTAAGAGCTGTTTTCTTTTTTGTGAGAAGAAGCGGAATATTTCCTAAAATATTTTGCGCGGCAACATAAAGGGGCCAAATTTTCAGGAGATCTTCTAACGATTCATCTCCATGAAATAATAGACCTTTGGGCGTCAAATCTTCCAACACTCCTAGGATTTCAATATCTTCTCCGGAAGGAAGGGTGATTTTTAATGCAGGCGCTACAAAGTAGTCCTCCGAAAGTTGTGTCAGTTTTTGTGCATGAGGAGAAAGCTCAAGCGAGTAGATCCCTTTAGGATCGACGTTCAGTTCCATAAGAGCAGACTGATAGTCTTGGAGCTCTTTTTGGATGGATTCAAGTGCAACAGACTTAAAAGACCCTGACGGGAGTTTGCCCTCTTTAGATAAGTTATCGATCAGCTCGTCTGGACTTGATTTATGAGAGGCTTTTCTAAGGCGGTGCATTTCAAGAGGGGAAAATAAAAATTCCGAATCCTTTTCTTTCCAGGGAAAACGAATTCCTAATCCTTCTTCCAAGTAAAACTGCACAGGGTGGCGGGCTAATTTTTTTAAAATACGCAAATCGATATTTTTTTTCGGATTAGAGGTAAGCGGAAGCAGCGTGTCCGTTTTTTTGTTCGAGAACAGAAGGTTGTAGTGCAGTTTAGAATAACTTCTATAACCTGAAGCCTGATAATTAATGGGGTCAAGCGCTGAGGGCGGATGGTGAATCGTCATTAGCCCGCCTCGGTCTTTTTCCAGCTCCTGAATGAGAGGTGAAGGTGACACCTCTTTTCCATCATCGGGGTGGCACCTTACATACGTCATGATAACATGCTTTTCAGCATGGGCTAAGGCCTGTAGAAGGAGATATCGATCTTCAAGACTGCGATGGGGGCTTTTAAGAAGAGGGAGAGATGAAGGAGGCTCAAGGCGGGGAAAGGAGCCTGCTTGCATTCCCATGCAAATGAAGGCTTTTGCTGGTATAATAGCCCCCTCCTTTAAGGATGTAAAGCGGACGGTATCGGGATTAGAGGCGTGCATGGAACCAGAGGGGTTTTTGAAGGCTGCCTTTAAGTGATATTCAATCGTTTCATATGAAAATAGTCCCTGAACCCGCTCGCTTCGAAGGGTTGCTAGAATCGATCTAAGAATGTCTGCCTCTTCATCGGTTGAAAAAAATGCTTTGATCCACCCCTCGATTAAAGAGGCCCACTCTTCTCCGGATCGTTCCTTACCGTCCAAGAGAGGCTCTAACTCTTTTTCGAATAAGAGCGTCATTTCAATCCAACGATTCATGAGAGGCGTATCGGAAAAATCAATTGAACCGGACAAGACAAGGCTTTCTACTGCTCGTTTAAGGCTGGCGTTCCATGAGTTTATAGGTCCAGATAAATCATACCTTAAATGCAGCTCGGTCATCCACGTAGCAAGTTCTTTTGCTTCCTCAACACTCAGCTGAAATCGTTTTAAGAAAGGAGTGCAAAGAAGCAGCTTTTTAAATGCTTCAAAAGAAAATCGGTGGCTGGGAAGAGAAAGCAGGAGCTCTAATCCTTGTAGAAGAGGCGAGTGTGAACGCGCCTGTATCCCTTTAATTGAATAATCAAAAGGGCCTCCACGCTGTTTAAAAACCCATTCTATTGTCGCGGCATAAGAGTCGATATCGGGAGCAAGAACAACTATTTCACGAGGCTTGAAAGGAAGCCTCTGAATGATTTCCCAAACAACTTCGACTTCACGCATGAGTGTTGGAGCCGAATGCAGCTGCAGCGATGTATCAGGAGTAGATTCTTCTTTTTCGAAGGTGAACCATTCGCGCTGAAGTGTTTGCAACGTGGATAACTCTTCTGGCTTTTTAAATAGCTCTACACGTTCTGCATCTTCCAGAAAATCAAAGAGCGGTAGGCTATGGCCGATCCAATTAGAGAGAAGCGATGGGTTTTCTTCAAAATAATCCCGGAGACTGTCTTGAGCAGCGGTTTTGGCTCTCTGCAAAAGAAACGCTTGCTGCCGCTCTGACACAAGATCTCCTGTATACATTTCGCTGGGAGAAAATAAGAACCATGAGATGTCCATAGTGGAAAAAACATCCCACTGGTAAGGAGCTATGCTAGAAGTATGGTAAAAGAAAAAGCGTCCCCTTAGAGGTCGCACCAAGGCTGTTGGAAGAGAAGCGCCAAAAAGCATTTTCCAAAGTTTTTGCTGCCATCCTTCGGTCTCTATCCATTCTAAGAGCTCATAAGATGGCCTTTCGAGATACTTTAAAAATAAAGAACTTAATTCCATTGAAAGTTCAATTGTGCGAATCGGACTATCATCTTTTAGATAGGTCTTTAATTCAGACATTTCATCCAAAGCAGTTTCAATGCGAAGGGCAAGCTCCGTTTTAGAGGGGAGCTCAGGAAATATTTTACGTATGAGTTCATTATAAGTAATCGTTTGAATCCCAGTGACGACCGTAGAAGTTTGAAGCCAATCAAGATAAAGGCTGAGCTTAACATCTTCGCTGGGTACGATCACCCACCTTTTCTCAAGAGGATTATCAATATTTGAGAAAAGCTCTTGCTGTAGAGCTTTGCTTAGATTTGAGAGCTTGTTTGAAACAAAAACTTTCATAGCGCTCTTATTTTCTTCCTGCTAGAGTTACGACATATGTCGCTTTTTTCAAAATCGCCTTATAAGTGGTTGGCAAATTTTCTTTCCAAGGTTCCGGGTTTTTCTAGGCCTGATAAGCATTCTATCCATTTTCTCAATATTGCCCAATTTATGGGAGTGCTTAATGACAATATCTTCAAACTTGTCATTTCATACCTATTAATTGCAATTTTAGGTCAGATTTATGCCAGTACCATCATGGCGGTCTCCGGAGCTGTTTTTGTAATCCCATTCCTTCTCTTTTCGTCAACGGCCGGAACACTTGCTGATCGATTTAGCAAGCAGCGGCTCATGATGGTCATGAAAGTCGTAGAAATGATTATCATGCTGCTGGCAATGGTCGCTTTTGCTTTCAAGAGCGTGTGGGCCAGTTATACCCTTCTCTTTATTTTAGCTTCGCATAGTGCCATGTTTGGTCCTTCTAAGTATGCAATTATCTCTGAGCTTGTCCCTCAAGAAAAAGTTTCAAGCGCAAATGGACTTATCACTTCATTCACCTATTTCGGAGTCATCGTTGGTACTTTTCTTGCCTCGTTTTTAACTCAAATCACATCTAGGAATTTCGTTCTTGTCGCAGCTTTTGGTTTTTTGATTGCGCTCATAGGGTTTATCAGCACATTTGGCATTCGAAGAACTCCTGCTCAACAAAGCAACAAAAAACCTAATTGGCTTTTCATCAGCGAAATCATTTCCACCTTGAAATTCTGCAGAACTAGAAAACATCTTTTAGTGGCAATGGTTGGTTCTGCTTATTTTCTTTTTATAGGTGCGTTTGCACAGCTTAACATCATTCCTTTTGCAATCTACTCTCTTAACATGACAGATATTGCCGGAGGATATCTTTTCTTATGTACAGCAGTAGGGATTGCAATCGGCGCGTTTGTCGGCGGGCGGGTTTCAAAGAAAAGAGTCGAACTCGGCCTCTCTTGCTTTGCAGGAATTTTTATCTCCGTTCTTTTAATTCTCTTAACTTTTTGCTGCACCGATCTTTTTACTGTGATCTCCCTCCTATTTTTCCTAGGAGTTTTCGGAGGCCTTTTCATTGTTCCTTTCGATTCATTTGTTCAGCTCTATAGCCCTAACGAAAAACGAGGACAAATTATAGGAGCCAACAACTTCTTAAGTTTCTGCGGAGTATTAGTAGCATCGCTGGCGCTTTTTATCTTTAGCGATGTCCTAGGGCTTTCTCCTGCTGCAGGATTCGGGGTGATTGGAGTTGCCACTTTATTTTTATCACTCCTGATGATTTCAAGATTGTCCGATCTCGCACTTCCATTCATCGCACGCCGTATATTAAGACCGTTTGCCGATGTTAGAACAGAGGGGCTTGATCTTTTAGAAAAAAATCCTGATGCCGTTCTTATTCTCAGAAATGCAACTTGGACCAAAGCCTTGCTTCTTTTAAGCGTGGCTTCCAATATACATCTTTTAGTCAGACAAGCAGGAAAAAAACGTTTTCCCTGGTTTAACTGGGCCTTTTATTCGATCCATTTGATCCCCTCGGATGAAACGTATACGCCTCTTTTAGAAAGCGCTAAAATCCTTTCAGGAGATACGATCAATCCTTGCATCATGGTTGAATCAGACCATCTTCCCGAAACGCTTGAGCCCTCGTCCCGCCTTCTTGCTTTCTTCAAGGGCGGCTCCGATGCTTTCCTCTACGTCGACGTCGATTCTTCAAACTCCATCATAATAATTTCATTCAGAAAAAGTTAGTGGATTCATAAAACTATTCATTGTTGGTTTTTTACTGAATACAAAAAATATTTAGATTAAAAACCTTTGTGGTGATAAATTAATATGCCACGATTTTAATATGCAAAACTATTGGAAAAACACGCGCTCTAGGACAAGAAAGTATGGGGCTAAAAGCAAACTTGAAAAAGCCTAGATTGTCTTGTAGAAGTGCCTGAACGACCTTGTGATTGAAATCTTGCTTTATTTTAGTAGGATATATGGATATTCCAACAATAGTTCTTGTCATTGGGATTAATAAATATCAGGATAAACTTATTCCATCCCTTAAAGGAGCTTCATCAGATGCAGTTCTTTTTGCTCGGGCATTGAAAAATTGGGGAATTCCTGAAGCCAATATCACTTTGTTTCTAGACGATCAGGCTACGAAATCTAATATCGAAAATTATTTTTCAGCGTTAAAAAAAATCAAAGCACCGTTCAAATTTGTATTGCACTTTTGTGGTCATGGACAGCGTTTATCAACTCCTATGCCAAGATCTTACCTTTTATTACATGACAGTAATAGTACAGGAGATAATTCTTTTCCTCTCGATACAATTACAGAGCGAATACGAGCGCTTAATACCTCCGAAGTATATGTTTTTATCGATGCGTGTCAGTTAATGATTAATAATATTTTAAACCCAAACTTAGAAGACGAGATCAATGGTAAAAGCATAAGTAAGAGTTTTTATTGCCTTCTTTCAGCGGGTCTGGATTCCTCATATGAAGACGTTGCTGAAGGTGTCGCAGGGGAATATGGTTATTTTACAGACTCACTTTTGAGATGTTTAGCCACGCATCGAAATTCTACTCTTTCTTCCTCTACATTGTTGAATTGGATTAATCAAGAGTTAAACAACAAAGCGCTACCTTTAACTGACATGTACAATATTCGTACAAGTGAAATAGCGTTTCTTCCTTCAACAAAGGCTTCCTATAAAAGTGGGGAAATCGTTGTTCGTCCTACTTTAATAAGCTATCTTCAAAATGCTCTTGCTTTCCGAAGAAATAAAATCGTAGCTTTAACAGGAGAGGCAGGAAGCGGTAAAACTTCCCTAGTTCACCAGCTGGTTTCAGATTCATTTCATAGTTTCTATATTTCTCTGGGTCAAGGTCCATCTAAACTAAGCAAAATTATTTTTCATAAATTCAAAAATAAGATTCGTTATCTAACACCAGAGCTAAAACTCGATGAACTTTTAGAAGCTATACATGAAGTATTCCCAGCAGCTCTTTTGGTCATTGATAATTATGTTTGTTTTCAAGACTTAGAGGTGCTCAGAGCGAGTCGTTTGAAGTTCTTACTAGTTTGCAAGCAAATGTTTTATGCAAAGAACATTTGTGAATATAAACTACCTTCGTTTAGTCCTGTAGAAACATCATTATTATTAAATTCTGCTGAAATTTCTCTATGGGACTTAATTTACTTATCCGCGAAAGGAAACCCTAAGAAGTTAAAAAGCCGACCTGCTCTTGAGATACCCTATATTCCTAAAAAAGCAGCAGTGAAAAAAGCTATTCATGCTTTATTTTCTGTACGCTTTGTCATAGACAGGCCCTTATTCTGTAAATTGTTTGGAATAGAAGATGATTTACTCTCTTTTTTTGAGAAGGTTGAACTTCTGAACGTTCATGAAAGCGGTTGGAAACCCTCAGAATTTGTTGACTATCTAGCACAGCATGAAAAGATGCTCAGTGACAGGACCATGGCTTTAAAATATTGGCATCTTATGTTGAAACGGCATGCTCGATCTGACAAGCTTTCGCAAAAACGAGAACTCTCATACCAATATGTCTTAGCGGTTAGACATTTAGGGTATGATTTGGCTGTGGATAGTTACTTAGAACAGATTATTCTAGATTTTTCATCCCTGAAAGAGAATGTTATATTGAAAGAGGCTGCATCAATATTTATCAATGAACAAGAGGCTTCCCAAGCATGCCTTACATTGACAAATATATTAATGGAACGAGCAGAATTTGAGTTAGCTGAACAACTATTGCAAATTCCTCTAAGATCGTCCAAACACATGCCCAATTTTCGCCTCGCAAAAGGTCATTTTCTCTGGAGAACAGGTTTTGTGAATGAAGCGCAAGAATTATTTGGAGATATAATTACTGAAACATTTAATAAAACTACGCTAAGCCAGCTTCATTTTCAGCGAGGTATTACTTACTATCTGCAAGCGCAGTGGAAAGATGCCTTTCAAGACTTTCATCAATCAAAAACACTATCGAAAGATGCCTCGTTGCGAGGATGGATTCTTTGCATGTTGGGGACAATACAAGGATTATCACAGATCCATCCTAAAGAGGCGCGGCAATCGTTAGAAGAAGGAATTCAATTACTTACAAAAAATAATAATCAAAGAGGAATTTGGTTGGGATGGAATAATTTGGCGGAGATTTACTGGAAATCTGGTGATTATGCCGAAGCTTCAGCATGTATTACAAAGGCTCTTGAAGTATGCAAGGATAATGAACTCTTAAAGCTGCAATCTTTTGGTAATCTTTTGCAAATTGAAGCAAGAATGAATGGCTTTTCCTCTGCTGCAACTAGTCAGCTAATTGAGATGATTAAGAATATGAATTGTAATCGCTGTGAATGGTTTCAAACAGTAGAATTATTTAACAATTTGATCACTATCCATCTCTTTAGAAAAGAAGTTGACGAAGCTCTTTTATTAATGAAATGCATTCACCCAGAAATAACTGGGTGTAAATTAATGGATGTTTACACGTTGGCTAACATGGCTCTAATCTCACTTTTTCAAAAGAACAACATTCTTGCTTTTGAGTACTTAGAAAAAGCTATGCAGCTTACAACTAAAACACAAAGCCTTCTTATCCAAAAACAGATTAAGGAAGACTTTGAACTTTTTCAAAAACAATCATGAGAAATTATGCCGGCCATTCCTCTTTTGATCACTCAATCTAAGCCTAAGAAAAAGTCAATATTTGTTCGAAATTGGAATCTTGGGATGTCTTTTATTTCCTTTTTTGTTATCGCTTCAGCCCTGGTTTTTGGTTTTTTCATATTTACGCCTTCTACCGTACCCGTTTTCTTTGTCAAATGCATGCATCCTGATTTTGCAGGTCGACAATCCTACTTAAAAAAACTTGAAAATGCGCTGATAAAAAATCATCATAAAGGGGTCTCAGGAGCTGTGCTTTGGGGAGAATCAGGAGCCGGTAAGAGTGAGACAGCTATTGCTTTTGCCAATCTAAATCGAAGCCACTTTTCAATGGTTTTTTGGATAGAAACAGAGTCGGAAGATAAGTATCGGCAAGGCTATATGCACTTAGCTGATGTGTTGAAGGTTCGCTATAGTTCTCAAGAGCCTATTCAATCCATTAGAGATAAGGTACACGACCACCTGCAGAGATCGAAGAATTCAAAACCATGGCTTTTAATTTATGACAATGTCGAAAATCCCCTCGTTCTTCCTGAACAAGGACATGGGCGTATATTGTTAACGGAGAGGTATCTCTCCCCTTGTAAAAGATTCAAACAAATTCATGTAGACCCTTTTAACGCAGAAGAAGCCTATGCGCTTGTCAAGAAAATCTCTAAAAACACCCCATTGAAAGAATGGGATGCGCTCTTTCAACGGTTGGGTTTTTTACCTATTGCCATCAACCTAGCTGCCCATTATATCGACTCAACCCCAAATATGACCGTCTCCACATATCTAGATTTATTTGAGAAGTATCGATTAGATCTTCTTGACCATATGTCACCTGATGAAAGATATCCTATTTCACTGACGACAACGTGGAAGATTTCGATGGAAGCTCTCCAAAAAAGCAACCCTTTAGTTGTAGAATGGCTTACGTTCTGCTCTTATCTTTATCCTGACTCAATTCCTGTCGAGTGGATAGAAAAGTGGCTTAAATTTCAAGGGATTGGACAAACTAAACTAAAAGCTTATGACATCTTACGTACTCTCATTGAACAATCATTTGTTCGATATGACGAGGAGAGTAAAACTGTTTCATTACATCGTCTCAAACAACTAACAATCAGAGATAACAATCCACTGGCTCAGGAGGTAAAAAAGAAAACTTTAACTTTTTTGAGTAATCAGTTTCGAGAATTCGGATGCTATGATGCTTTGGAATGGGGGATACACAGATGGGACAAACTATCCCAATGGGCTCCACATGCAGCGTGGTTTATTGAGTGTTTTGCTAAAGAGTTGCAGACCATAGAATTAGTTCGTCTGCTCAATATCTTAGGCAATTATAATGCGATGCTAGTGTCAAAATATCAAGAAGCGTCTAATTTTTATGAACAGGGGATAGCAATAGTCAAAACTCTCGACGCGGTCTCAATTAACTATGATCTTGCCTTATTGTATGCAAATTTAAGCTTTTCGCAGGATAAATTAGAAAAGACTGATGAAGCATCTGCTTATATCCAATATGCCTTGAAATTACTAGACAATCAAAACGATAGAAATTCACAAATACTTCGCGGAGAAATAATGTATGGTTATGCGTCTATCCTTAATTGGAAGGGTGAGTTCAGTAAATCACACGAAATTGCTCAAAATGCTTTACATCAACTGGAGCAAATTTTTGGCGATGAACCTCACCCCGCCGTGATCGAATCTATGAAATGGGTGGGAGGAAGCTATTCATTGATGCGTAATCATGAAAAAGCCATTTATTTTTCTAAAAGAGCTCTAGAAATGAATAAGAAGTACTTCCATGATAAATTCACGCCTCAACAGGGTTTTATTTTAAGTAATTTAGGATTTGACTATTTATTTCTCAATAAACCCGAAAAGGCGCTTTTATATTTCGAACAAGCCCTGGAAGGATGTTCAAAGATCTATAAGAATGGGTGTCATCTACAAATCTTATTCAATTTTATGGATCTTGCTTGGGCACATAGAAAATTAAAAAACTATAAAAAATCAATTTCCTATCTCAACAAAGCGCTCAAGTTAAACCAAGAATTATTTCAAAACCCTCTGAATGTATATTATAGTCGCATTAATAAAAACATCGGACTGGCATGGGAAGATTTAGGTGATTATGCAAGAGCTTTGAAGCATTATAACATCGGTTTGAATGCAATTGCGCAACAAAAGGACTCCCGATTTGAAGCTTATATTCTCCTACCCTTGGGAAAACTTCTTATTAAAATGGGAAAATGTGAGGAAGGTATTTCAAAACTTGAAAAAGCTATTGAAATACATTTAGCAGCGATGAATGACAAATCAGTTCCTGAAATGATCCAATGTTATAAGGCTTTGGGAGAGGCTTACCGACCTATCAATCTTGAAAAAGCCCAAACCTATTTAAAAATAGCGCAAGAATTGGAATTAGAAGAGGAAAAATATCGAGACGAATGCAAGAAGGATTACTTGCTCTCTAAAAGCGTTAGTCACTAGGTTCTTTGGTGCTATTTTTGGGAGCTATCATCCACAAACTTGATCAATTCGATTACAGAGTTAACAAAAAGAGATTGGTAATTTTCGGGAAAATCTAAAGCTTTTTCATAGATGCCTGATATCAGCTTGCCTTTGTGTTCAGCTGTCATATTTGGCATGTTTTTTTCAATTAATATAACGATTTCATTCAATATGTTGGCTTGGGGGTGCCTCGCATTATTGCCCGCCTCATTTTGCGTTAAAATTGACTCAAGTGGAGTTTCTAATGCTTTTGAAGCTTTGAGTAAGTACTCCACGGTCAAACTTCGCACTCCTCTCTCCACTCGTCCGACTTTTTGATGATTCTCTCCCATTTTTTTTGCTAGATCATCGACTGTGAGTCCTCTAGCTTCTCTTAATTTTTTCAGTTTCGCGTAAACACTCGGTTCGGTTTCTGTTGTTTTCATGTCTTTTTCCTTTGTTTGTTAAACTCGATCCAATTTTGATGCAGCAATCAATTTCTGTCAATCATCAGGGAGTAAAACAGCCAATAAGATCATTTTTGGACAATAAATGAAAAAACAACTTGACCAAAATCGGTTTTTGATTAAAAATATCCATTTTAGACAGTGCTGAAGCTGTTTAAAACAAGGAGCTTCTAGAATGAAAAATCTAAATCAGACTAAAAATAAAATTAAGAATTTTTTGCTGAGAATTGAGAGAAGAATTTCTTTGCATAAAATCAAAATCGGTCTTTTGACCTTTCTAATCTTGTTCCTGACACTTTTTGGAGCGCTATTTTCCGAAGAATGTCAAGATTTTCCATCAGAGAATGCTTGGAAAAAATATGTTTTGGAAAGCTTCATTACCGACCTACAAGACCAGGCAGAACATTTTCATATACCTGAAGATCTAACTTGTGTTGCTCATAGCTATGAAGTATTGGCCAAAGCATGCCAGCAAATTGTAAAGATGAACAGCACTTTGACTAAAGTTATTAAAGTTCACGACTTTGTAATATGTTCAAAAGTCATTCTAGGATTAGGAGATTGTGGGACTACCTTATGGCTAGAGAAATTTAAATCTGACCACCAAAAAGTTCAGAAACAAATAGAGTTGGGAAATGTTCCTGAAATATTAATGATAGGTGAAACTTTTGGCTGTTGGAAACATGACTACACTCTTGCTCAGCCTTATAACCTATTGGAGAGAGGAATGGTTACTTCAAATCCCTCAGCATATTTGTTCCAACCGTATTACCTTAAAAATCCCTATGCTAATGCCAGACACGTTTTTCAAGCTAATCTAGTTAGTTTGGCCCAAAGTGAAGCCCCTCTTTTGTTGGGAGTAAGGGTGTTTCATATTGAAAGAAAAGGATGTCTGCATGATGACTGGCAAAGTCCAAACCATGATTTACGTCTTATCGCGTATATAGGTAGCAAACAAATGGCTATTTATACTCATGAAATCAATATATGTACTGGATTAGGTTCACCAAGAGATACCATTTTTCAGAAATGTAATTCTTTAGCAGAATTCAATCAGTTATCTAAATTTGATCAGAATCTGGATTTTACACCCCTTGTTGATGGTGATCAATATGTCTTTACAAATAGCCAAGAGAAAAGCTCCAAAACAAGAACAATAGTTGTTTATGGTGGGGGCGGTACTGCAGCAGCTTGCTATCGTAAGGCTTTCTTTGGGCATGATAGAAAGAAAAGTCCTAACTCATTTGAAAATCAAAAAAATCAAAACAAGGTTTTTTGGTTTGCTCGAGATGGTTTTGAGGCTGCTGGAAATGGGAAACTAGCCACTAGTGCGCTTGAAACAGCAAGAAAAAGGGAAGAATTATCGATTGGAGAACTTAATAAAATCAGTCAAGAAGGTGGAAGATTGAAATTGAATTTTACTAGAATGCTAAATGGAACTGATAGCACAGTTTCCGAAGTTATATGCGATCAGCTGATTTATGCGATTGGACAGGATAGTATGCATTTAAAACAGTTATGCGAGGAGTTTGAAGCAGAGTTGCTTTTAGATATCAAACAAGATGGGATGCCCATTTGTGTTAGGACTGATGATAATAAGATTCATTTTTTTGGAGCTGCTGCAATGGCGATCCGTCAGAAAGAGTATATGGCGCATACTTGGGAGTGGCTGCATCAAGAAAACATCGGTCCTGATGTGGGGCCTGGCTCTATGCCTCCTTCGAGAGCACAGATCAGAGAATATATCGCTGAAATGGGCCTGCCTATCGAGGCAGTGAATGTAAATGCAGATAGCATTCACTTGATTCGAAAATTTCTTGAACAATGTGAAATTGAAACCAAGAAAATTGACCTATTTGTCACTGATATTTTGCTTGCGAGAAAGGATAGTACAGCAGGTTTTTCCAAGGAGAAATTGCAAGCCTTTCTTGATAAATATGAGTTGAATACACAGCTATATATTATTGGTCATAGTCATTTAGTAAAGAAGCGTAATACCTAGCTATAAAACGCGCGGCCCAAATTTAAAGCTTTGGGCTGTGCGTGGTATATATATGTGAATCAAAAGATGGTGTTTGACAAAGGGATACATGTGAAACCGGTTGCTCCAGAAAGTCTTGAGCTAATCTTGTAAATTTATAAGGATCGTCCGACACATAGAAAATAGGGTCGACACTTTTTTGCTCAGTGCTTAAGAGATCAAGATTGAAAAGCTTTTTTTTCACAGCTTGAGAGGTATCAAAAGCCGGATCAATAACCTGGATGGAAGGGCCGAGAGCTTTTTCGATCTGATTTTTAAGAAGAGGAAAATGAGTGCAGGCAAGAATAGCAGTATCGATTTCAGCAAGAAGAAGCGGTCTTATATATTCTTGAATTGCCAGCTTAGTAATAGGGTGGTCGATAAATCCTTCTTCCACGAGCGAGACAAGCAGGGTAGCGGCTACGGCGGTGATTTTAGCGGTAGGAAGATGATGATGGATCTTTTTTTGATACACTCCGGAAGCAACAGTGCCCTTGGTAGCTAAAATTCCAATCCGTCCATGAGGGGAAGTTTGAACGATACTTTCGATGACGGGATCAATGACACCGATGATCGGGATGGAAAAGTGAGTTAGGACGTCCATGGCGATTGCGGTAGCTGTATTGCAAGCGATTACGATTAACTTCACTCCCTGGCTTGAGAGGAAAGAGCAGCTCTCAAGTGTATATTGAATAATGGCCTCAGGACTTTTTGTTCCATAAGGAAGCCGTGCTGTATCGCCTAGATAGATGAATTGTTCATGAGGGAGAGTTTTTTGGAGTTCTTTAAGAACCGTCAGCCCTCCAAATCCGGAATCAAAAACGCCTATGGGTTTATTTTGTGGGGATTGCAAGCTGCTGACCCACTACAATTTTATCAGAGGAAAGATTATTTTCTCTCTTTAGGGCATCGACGGAGATCTGATACTTTCTGGCAATTTTTTCAAGTGAATCGCCTGACTTTACTTGATAAGAAGCGGTTTCTATTGGAGATGCCGATCTTGAAAGTTCAGTCAAGGTAGAGCGAAGCTTAGCAATCTCATCAAGCTTGCTATCGATTGCTCCAATCTGTTGTCGATAACTGCTCAGGGCTGCCGTTGTTTGTGTTGAAAAATGTGTAAGGGCACGCAGCTCGCTTGCAAGCTTGTCGAGATTTTTTTCCAGAACTACAATTTTCCTGTTAAGATCGGTAGATTCTCTTGCGCTATCAATAGATCCTTCGGCTCCTTCCATTCTTTCTTCAAGAAGCTTGACTTCAACTTCTGTTCCATGGAGCGCATGTTTGAGATCTGCGACCTCCATACGAAGATCGTTTATGGCAGAGTCATTGGTGCCTCTTAAGGCTGTAAAACTAGATGTGCACCCAACTAGGAGAAGAGTGCACACTAGTGTGCTATACACAAAATACATTATTCCCCTTGCGTATGCACGCGGAAGTGAGCGCGTCTATTTTGCGACCAAGCATCAGGAGAATGTCCTAATGAAAAAGGATGCTCTTTACCTAAAGAGACGGTATGGATTTGATCGGCTTTCACGCCTTCTTTAATCAATAGAGATCTGACGAAGCTGGATCGTCTTGTTCCAAGCGCTAAGTTGTACGCTTCAGGACCTCTTTCATCACAATGACCTTCGACGATGACGTATGTTTTTGGATGGGCTTTAAGATAAGCAGCAGTCCGTTTTAGAGCGTTTAAATATTCTTTATTTTTCACTGTATGTTCATCTGTTTCAAAGAACACGGGTGCAAAAACAGATGCGAGCTCTCCGCGCGGTGCTTCAAATTGGTCGGCGCTAGGCATTCCTTTTTCACCCAGCTCGCGGCTTGGGGCATGGATTGCAGAATCTGCAAATTGATTTCTGAGATCATCATCATTCAAAGGAATGAAAGCTTCTTCGGCAGGGCCGCCATCTTTGGAGCTATCCCAAAGAGCTGCTGCAGTGTTGTCTTGCTTATATTTTGCACCGGTTTGATTATCATCCCAGATGTTGCCTGATTTTTTTTGGCAACTTGTTGAAAGTAGTGTGCAAAGAGCAAGTAAGCACATATGCATCGTTTTATTCATAACTAGATCCTCTTTTTATTTAGTTCCCCATAAAGGGCCCCATGAAGGGTAATGTTTAACTCCGGGTCCGCTCGAGATTTTGATGACATCAGGTTGGCTTAAGTTAACCAAGTAAAGTTCAGAGATGTGACCATCTGTCGAGTTAAAAACCAAATGCTCGCTATCGGGCGCCCATGACGGATTTTCTTTATTGCCTGTTCCATCTGTGAGCTGCCATTCTTCCCCAGCATCAAAGTCATAAATCCATATTTGTCTGGTTCCTTTCGTTTTAGCACTGAACGCTATTTTCTTTCCATCAGGAGACCAAGAAGGACATGAATTTTCTAAGTTTCTCTTGGTTAATAAAACAGGATTGCCTCTTTTTTCAGTATGAATAGCGGGTAAAAGATAAATGCGAGGCGAACCATCTTTATCGGAAACAAAAGCGATTTTAGAACCATCTGGGCTGAAGGTTGGAGAAGCTTGTGTCGATCTTGGATAAGAGAACAGTTGCATAGGCTTTCCCATCTGGCCGGTTTCTGCATCAAATTCTTGTAAGAAGAGATCGGTTCTTCCTGAAATATCACAGATAAAAGCAATTTTATCTCTTTTGGGGGATATGGCCGGTAATAATTGATTGCCACTTAAGTCAATGAGCTTTTTCCCGTTGCCTTGGGATAAAGAGCCGAGGAAAATCTTAGATTTTCCTTGGCTATAAGAAACATAGAGAAACCGGTCGTTCGAATAAAGTCTGCTGTGAGGAAGAAAAACAGGCGTTACGCAGAGATTATTTTCTTTGGTGAGTTGCTGGGCATTGCTGCCATCCCAGTCACAGCACCATATTTCAGAGACAAATCGATCACCTTTGCGCTGTTTGGTAGAATAGAGGAGTTTTGTACTTGCTACTCCTTCTTTTCCATAAAGAGTTTTATAAAGAGCATCGGCAAGACGATGGATATTTTTTCGATCTTTTGCAAGAGTGCCTGTGAGTGGAAGAGGGGAAAATTTTTTCGCGCTCCCTACCTGGGTAGAATAATATGAAAGTGTTAGCGCTTTATTTTGGACCTCTACTTTGACGATATGAGCTACACCCCATCTTTTCCAAGAAGCATTCTGAAAGACTTCTAACTTCAATGTTTCTTCACGTTCGGATTCTGTAGCTAGAACTCTTGTTCGGCCATTATAATTTAAATCAAAAGCAAGTACGGAAAAAAGCTCTGCTAGATAATTTCTATCGATAGAATTATCGGTGCATTGAAGTTTTCCGAGGTAAAGCGGCTGGAGCGGGCTTGTCGTATTTAAGTAGATTCGGATTTCCTCAGGAGACACTTGCTGTCCTAGAAGAGGAGAAAAAATAATTAATAAAGCGAGTAATCTAGATTTCATTACAAAAGGTAATCGTCCATGTTTTTTCTTGCTCAAACTCTAGCGGCATCTGCAAGAGCGGAAGATTCTCCTCTAAGTAGAGCTTATTCTTCTGACTTGCGGCATGCAGCACAACTACTTTAGCCACTGTTCCATTTTTTCGCACGGTGATCTCGACTTTTACTTCACCAACCTCAGGAAGATGCAGCATATCATGCAAATATCCCATCAGGTAGGAAACTTTGCTATCATCTTCTTCACCGGACGGTAATTCATCCAGAAAAGTCAGCGGTTTAGGAACTTCTAGCGGTTGTTTCGAAGCAGGATAACTTTTCTTCTCTATTTTTGCGAGCGCTTGATCGATTTCATTCCACATTTTTTTCGGCGTCTCTTTTTTGGGAGGCAGCGCTTTCTTGACAGGTTTATTTTTTTCAATAACCACAGGCTTGTTTGAGGTTGCAGGTTTTTTAGGAATGGGTTGGGTTTTAGGCGCAGCTTTAACAGGTGCCGCTTTCTTAGGACTTGCAGTTGGCTTATGCACGGGGGCCGTTTTTGGTGCGGCCTGAGGAATTTGTTTTACAGTAGCAAGAGGTCTGACTGTTTGAACTTTCAGATGTGTTATTCTTTTAACAGGAATTCGATGAGGATTAAATAATAATAATGTCATGAACAAAAGGTGAAATGAAATAACAATTGATGTGACACGTTTATACATTGCACTAATTTGGTTTTAGAATAACATCCATCTGTTCATATCCGGCGACTTCAACAGCATTTTTCACAGTTTGATACGTTCCAAAGGCAGCCCTCTTATCTTGGAAAAGCTGAGGAATACGCTGATTTCCTGTATGACGAATTTGTTCTAGAATACGGGTTAACTCTTGGGCATTCACTTTGCGATTTTCAAACCAAATCGAATTGTCTTCCCTCACATGAATGGCAATCGAGCTAGATTGGGGCGAAGTCGTTGATTGTTTTGTTGGAGCAGCATTGGCAAGCTCTATCCGATCGATTTCTAGCATCGGAGCAATAATAATAAAGATAATGAGAACCACAAAAACCACATCCAAAAGAGGCGTTAAATTGATCTCAGCTTCTGGTAAAACGTGGCTGCTGCGTGAAGAGCGTCTCATTCCACTTTCCTATATTGAAGTTCTATACGGGAAATAAGGGATGTTAAAAAGCCTTCCATATCAGAGGAGTAATTTTTTAAATGGGCTTTGATGTAATTATAAGCAACTAGCGCAGGGATCGCGATCATCAATCCTAATACCGTTGTTGAAAGAGCTGTTGAGAGGCCTCCCAAAATAGAGGCATTGGAGCCCATCGCTCCGCCGTTTTGTAAACCTGATAAAGAGACAAGAATTCCCCAAACGGTTCCTAAAAGCCCTATAAAAGGAGCCAATGCGGCTATCGTGGGTAAGATAAAGAGGTTTTTTTCTAAGACTTTATTTTGAGAAGAGATGGTTGCACTGACATGAGACTCTAAAAGTTCAAGATCAGCAAGGGTTAGGTAGACGTTTGCTTTTCCCGGTGCTGTTTGAGAGATGAAATACCGGTTCTTGTTTAGCAAATCGATGGTTTTTCCTTTGATCGATTGAAAAATCTGTCCGAAGGGATTGAATGTTGATTCTAGGCTGGGAGGCGAAACCTCGAATGAGAGAAGAGAGTTTTTTTGTTCCTCAATGACGGCTAGAAAAGATTCTGAGAGTTTTTTTACTTGCCTCAGCATCCAAATTTTATGGAGAAGAACAACCCAACAGATCATTGAAATACCAACCAAACTCAAAATGATTAACTTTCCAAAAAAATCTGATTGCGCATAAGAGACGACAAACACATTCGTTAAAGCGAGCATATGATGACCTATTTTAATCTCATTCTAACATGCGCGCAGAAAAAATCTACGTGTCAAAAAAAATTGAACGCATTAATACGGTTTGACAATGCTTTGATTGGGTTTTAAATTGGATAAAAACTCTGAACAAGGCATGCAAAGAATATTGCCTTTCATGAGTCTATCTGTTCCGCGATATAAAAATAGGAGTTTGGCTTCAGGATAATCTTCTTGAAAAATTTTTAAATGGCGCAAGTCATCAAGAGAGATATTACGTGTATTTTTCACTTCTATCGCCCAAAAACCCAGAGGGCTATGCAAAACAAAGTCAACTTCGACACCTGAACGAGTGCGCCAAAACGTAAGATTATTTTCGCCAGGAGTATAGTCACACCAGGCAAGCAAATGCTGAGCAATCAAACCTTCTAAAGCAGGTCCATCTAATTCTGAAACGGGATCATCAATCGATTGAGGCCGAATTGTGCGAAAAACACCCGCATCGAAATAATAAAATTTAGGATGAGCGCTCAGTTCTCTTTTTGCCCGTTTTGTAAAAACCTGAAGTTGAAATGCGATAAGCAGATCTTCTAAAATTGAAACCCAACTTGTGACGGTTGTTCGTTTCACCATGCATTCACGAGCAATATTTGTGAGATTTAACTGACCACCGTGGGAAAAGCTAATCGCTTCTAAAAATCGTGCAAAAGGTTCAATATTGCGCACAATTCCTTCTGCTTTAACCTCTTCTTCCATGTAAAGTGCGACATAAGTTTTGAGGGTTTCCGTGGGGTTTTCTTCATCAAAACGGAGCGGAAGAAGTCCATATTTCAGCGTATCCTCAAGCACAAAAGCTTCTCCAAGCTCGGTTGCCATAAAAGGATGTAAATGCTTTTTAAGCGCCCTTCCAGCAAGGAGGTCTACACCTGCTCTTTTCAGTTTGCGAGAACTTGAGCCTGTAAGGATAAAAACCCATCCCTGTTTTTCTTCAATCAGAACATGGACTAACGAGAGAAGTTCAGGAATTTTCTGGATCTCATCAATGATAATAACTTGGCCCTTTGGCTGAGCTCGGACCATTTCCAGTAAATATTGAGGGTTCCCAGCGAGCTTTAGTTTTAGGTCCGACAAACGAAGGTCGATCATTAAAGCCTTTGGGTGCAGTGAGCGAGAGAGGGTGGACTTTCCCGTCCCTCTAGGGCCAAAAAGAAAGTAGCTTTTTTTAGGCTCTTCAAAAAGTCTGTTTACGTATTGAAATGTCATTCTGAGTCTCAATATGACATTTGCGATGTCATTTTGCAAGCTTTTTCAGCTATATGTCTGCAAAATGACATCGCAAATGTCATTTTGAGACGCAAATTGACATTAGAAATGATACTATATAGAATAAAGAGATGTTTATTGATTCTCATGCACACTTGACAGGGCCGGATGTAATTGATCATGTTGAAGAAATGCTGCAAAGAGCTGAGCAGCATGGTATTAAAGCCATAGTAAATGTCTGCACTGATCAGGCAAGTCTGGATAAGGGTTTGGCGCTTGCCAAACGTCATAGATGGATTTTTAATGCGGCAGCGGCAACGCCTCATGATGTTGCAAAAATAGGCGATAGCTTTTTTCCTCTTGTGGCTCGGCTGGCAAGAGAAGGCGGCCTCATTGCCATCGGAGAAACAGGGCTTGATTATCATTATGAACACTCCCCTAAAGATTTGCAGAAAGAGCATCTTCTTAAATATGTAGAGCTTGCAATAGAGACAAAGCTGCCCCTCATTTTTCATTGCCGCGATGCTTTTGAGGATTTGGAGGATTTGACACAGAATCTGACAAGGGGAAAAGATTTTCCTGCAGTTCTACATTGTTTTACTGGAACGCTAGAAGAAGCCAAAACATGTCTTAAGCGGGGATGGATGATATCGATGAGCGGAATTGTTACATTCAAAAATTCAGCTTCTTTAAGAGACGTTGCAAAATACATTCCACTGGACAGGCTCTTGATTGAAACCGATACTCCTTATTTGGCGCCGCTTTCTAAGCGGGGAAAAATGAACGAACCCGGCTATGTTGTAGAAACAGCAGCGCTGATTGCAGGCCTCAAAGGAATTTCTACTGAAGAGCTCGGCCATGCTACTGCAAGGAATGCAGCTCAATTTTTTTCTTTTCCAAAACACATCATCGATGTTTAATAGTCGAAATGACAACGCAAATACTTCCAAGAGCATTTATTTGGAGAAGGCTTCATTCGCTCATGGGGCTATGGCTCGTTCTCTTTTTATTCGAGCATCTGCTTGTTAATTCTCAAGCAGCTCTTCTTCTTGGAGACAATGCACGCGGATTTGTTGAACTTGTGAATTCAATTCATAACCTTCCGTATTTGCAAGCCATTGAAATTTTCTTGCTCGGTGTTCCGATAGCGATTCATGCGGTTTGGGGAATCAAATACCTTTTCATTGCAAAATTTAACTCTCATAGAACAAGTGGAAAATCACCCGACATGCATCAATACGGGAGGAATAAAGCCTACACGTGGCAGCGGCTCACTTCTTGGATCTTGCTTGTCGGCATCATTCTCCATGTCGCAAAATTCCGATTTATGGATTATCCCGACGGGATTAACATGGGCGATAAACAGGCCTATTTTGTAACCGTTTCTGTAGACAAAGGCCTTTACACTGTGGCATCTCGCTTAGGTGTGGATCTTTATGGATCTGAGCAGATTGAGGAGCAGAAACAAGACATTGAATCTAGGCATGCAGAGCAAACGCTTGTCGATGTCGCTCAAACCCTTTCTTCCAAAGACGAATATGATGCGCAGCAGCAGATGATTTTAGCCTCTGCACAAGCGTATGAGCAGAAAAAAGCATGGCTAAAAGTCCTTGAAAAACAAAAATTAGGGCCTACAGAAGTCGTTGCAGTCGCTTCTGATTTTGGAACAGCAACGCTTCTATCGGTGCGAGATACTTTTAAAAGCCCGCTCTATGTAGGGCTCTATACAATTTTTGTCCTTGCTGCGTGCTTTCATGCTTTTAATGGACTATGGACGTTTCTCATTACATGGGGAGTTGTCCTCCGTGTCTCTGCTCAAAAAGGAGCTCTGAAACTTGCCTGGGGACTCATGGCGCTTGTGGCATTTTTTGGGCTTGCGGCTATTTGGGGAACGTATTTTCTAAATCTTAAAACCTGAAGTATTAAAAAAATGAAAGATGTCATTGTAGTAGGAGGCGGCTTAGCAGGATTATCAACGGCCATGCGTCTTGCAGAAAACGGCTGCCGAGTCAAAATTTTTTCCGTTACAAAAGTGAAACGGTCTCACTCTGTCTGTGCTCAAGGCGGAATCAATGCTGCGATGAATCTCAAAGGCGAAAACGACTCTCCAATCATTCATGCGTACGATACGATTAAAGGAGGAGATTTTCTAGCGGATCAGCCTCCTGTTTTAGAGATGTGCCTTGCCGCACCCGGCATTATCCGGATGATGGACAGGTTCGGATGTCCTTTTAATCGAACAGCCGAAGGAACGCTCGATTTTCGCCGGTTTGGAGGAACACTCTATAATAGGACAGCTTTTTGCGGTGCATCTACTGGACAGCAGCTTCTTTATGCTCTAGACGAACAGGTCCGCCGTTTTGAAACTTTGGGGCAAATCGAGAAATATGAAAACCATGAGTTTATGCGCCTTGTAATTGACGATCAAGGCAATGCGCGTGGAATTGTCTTCATGGATCTGATCACAATGAAACTCGATGTCATGAAAGCAGACTGTGTGGTTTTCGGCACGGGCGGCCCGGGGCTGATTTTCAAAAAATCGACCAATTCAACGTTTTGCACAGGGGCTGCTAATGGGCGGCTCTACATGCAAGGAATGTACTACGCCAACGGGGAATTCATCCAAGTTCATCCAACAGCGATTCCCGGCGAAGATAAACTCCGCCTTATATCTGAATCTCTCCGAGGAGAAGGAGGCCGTCTTTGGGTTTATGGAAACTCTTCTAAAACCATTGTGAACCCCGAGGGAAAAACGATCCCCTGTGGAAAGACAGGCGAGCCTTGGTATTTCTTAGAAGAGATGTATCCCGGTTATGGCAATCTTGTTGCAAGAGATGTCGCGTCGCGTGAGGTTCTCCGTGTCTGTGAGCTCGGACTTGGAGTAGATGGCGGCATGCAAGTCTATCTCGATATGACCCATCTTCCCGAGAAAACTCTTCATAAAGTCGAATCGGTTCTTGAGATCTATCGCAAATTTACCGGAGAAGACCCGAAAAAAATCCCGATGAGAATTTTCCCCGCTGTTCATTATTCAATGGGGGGCGCATGGGTTGATTGGCCGGCAGCTGATGATCCCGATAGGCAGAGTCGTTTTAGACAAATGACCAATATTCCAGGCTGTTTCGTTGTAGGAGAATCAGAGTTTCAATACCATGGTGCCAACCGTCTCGGAGCTAATTCTCTTGTCGCTTGTATTTTTGCAGGACTCGTTGCTGGAAATGAAGTGCCTCGCTATCTCGATTTACTTAAAACAAGTTATACTTCACTTTCCGGAAAAATCTACTCGGATGCCTTAGCACACGAAGAATCGCTCAAACACGACCTTCTCACACGCGATGGTCGTGAAAATGTCCATCGTCTTCATGATGAGATGGCAGATCTCATGATTCGAACGATGACCGTCAAACGGAGCAATCCCGATCTTGACAATACCATTGAAAAGCTCGAAGAGTTGCGAGAGCGGTATCAACATATTTCGCTTGATGATCGCGGTAGCATCATGAACCAGACATATACATTTGCAAACCAATTCGGACCCATGTTAGAACTGGCTTTAGCAATGACGGTGAGTGCAAGAGCACGCGATGAATCGCGAGGAGCTCATTATAAGGCAGAGTTCCCCGAAAGAGATGATCATAATTGGCTGAAGACAACGATTGCTGAGTACACACCTAACGGGCCGAAAATTAAATACAATAAAATCGACATTCGGCATTTAAAGCCCATACCAAGAGACTATGTGCATGCAAAAAAAATTAACCCAACACTGGATGATATTCCAGTAAAGATTGATCTACCGCTATGAACTTTATCTTAAAAATATACCGTGGTACGCCAGGGCATCAATACTGGGAAGAGTTTGAGCTGGAAGTAAAGCCGTTTTACAACATTATCACGGCGCTCATGGATATTCAAAAATCTCCCGTGAATCGCAAAGGAGAAAAAGTTCAACCGGTAGTTTGGGAGCAAGGGTGTCTAGAAGAAGTGTGCGGCTCATGCTCAGTTCTTATTAACGGAAGGCCCCGCCAAGGATGCACAGCTCTTATCCCAACAATTCTTCAAGAAACTAAATCTGACACTATTCGGCTTGCTCCAATGACAAAGTTTCCTCTCATCCGCGATCTGATTGTCGACCGGAGCGTGATGTTCGAGCATCTTAAACGGATTAAAGGATGGGTGGAGACCGATGGCTCTTATGAGAGAGGATTTGGGCCCAAGCAAGATCCAAAAGTGCAAGAAGCGCGCTTTGTGCTTTCTACTTGCATGACCTGCGGCTGCTGTCTAGAAGCATGCCCACAAGTAAGCAGCCGTTCAAAATTCATGGGACCAGCAGTTATTTCTCAAACACGCCTTTTTAATTCTCATCCGACCGGAAAAATGCAAGCACCAGAACGCCTACGCGTCATGCAGCAGGAAGAAGGAGTCATCAGTTGCGGCAACGCCCAAAACTGCGCCGAAGTCTGTCCTAAAAAAATCCCTCTGACCGAATCAATTGCTCTTATGGGGAGAGATGTCACCAAGCAAGCTGTCCATGATCTGATCAGCTTGCCCGATGCTTACATTAAGGATTAGTTTTCTTATTCCTGTACCTGAGATTTTCTTAATGAATCTTTCAGATCTGCTTGTCCTGCTTGTAGATCTCTCAGCTGTTTTTCTAACTCTTGAAATTTGTCTCTTGCTTGTGAACTGTGAATTGCAATAGACGCAGTCAAAAGAAGTGAGATAAATAAAGCAGTCTCAGAAAGAAATGGGTATTTTAAGCCAATAAACTGGGATACCAACATAGCGACCGCATAAACAAGTTCATGCATCTTGAAATGGATCAGAGAAATAATGGCACGATGAGCAAAAGGGTAGGCTAAAACTGTTGCAATAGAAAACCCGATTGCGGCTTGTTTTCCCCAAATACCGTTGACTAAGATTGCCGTTGTTCCCAAAACAATTCCAGGCAGCTGATGTTGATGGAGATTGTTTTTGTATTCATTCTTCCACCAGTTTATTTGAAAAACTTGGTTTAAATAGATAGTCATAGCTGCAGTATCCTCCTGTTGCGGAGCAAAATATTAATCAAAACAATTAGTTAATTGCAAATTTTGTGGAAAAAGATTCGGAAGGTTCAACTTTTGGAAATGAAGATGGGACTGCATTGAAGCTCTGGATCATCTCTTCAATCCAGCTCTCTTTGTGAGGAAGAAAATGGCTTAAGCGGCAAAGAAAATCTTCATGCGATCTTCCTGCGCGGTAGGGAGGAGTTTTTGGAGGGTGTTTCAGAAGCTGCATGCGGCCGGGTGTATAGTTCCAAAGGAAAGAAGTGTGCACAAGCCAGCGATCTTTTTTGATGTAAAGAGCGTTGCCGCCGCATTTTCGCTCTCCGATGATAAAATCATTGTCTCTGAGCTGAAGGCCTGGGATTGACGGCTGAAGCATCGATGCTGCCCATCTCAGAATAGGTTCAGGATAAGGCGCGAAATCATGGAGTGATTTATTGCAGATAAAGGTGACAAAGACCGTCTCTTCATCGACGATGACGGTTCCACCTCCGCTGAATCTTCGGATGAGCGGGATAGATGAGGGAAGCTTATCGAGATGAACAAGCTCAGGAGCTTTTCCTGAAATGCCCAAGACGATAGCAGGAGTAGATCCGCTATTCACAACGATGTAATTTTCGTTCTCATGCCGCAAAAGATGTTCTTCTAAAAGAAGTTGCTCATAGATCGGCAGGTTATGAAGTTGGATGAGTTTAAATGTCATAGGGATTCAGAGGTGATGATGCGGTTGCCGGTTTTTTTTGCCTCTTGCACGGCTTGCGTAGCGACGTCAATGAGATGGTCGAACTCTTCTGCTGCAGAGCCAATGCTAGGGCGTGAGTGATCCCAGGTAATAAGTCCGATGGAAACAGAGAGCGGAAAAATTTTATTCTCAACATGCATCCGGATTTCTTCTGCTATTATCTCTGCTGCGCGCTCGGATGTCTTGGGAAGCATGATGATAAATTTTCCAATGCTTTGGGGAATTAAAATATCATTTTTACGCAGTAAGCTTTTGAGAATAGACATCAAGTGAAGGTGGGTTTCTTCCGCTGCTTTTTTATCCAGTTCGACAATGAGAAGCGAAACATGGCCTTCATTTTTCCGTGCTTTTGAAATCTCTTTGATTGCCTGATCATTTAAAAATTGTCGATTTGAAAGAGAGGAAGAAGAGGTTTGTGTTTTCGGCGTTGACCGTTTGGCAACTTCAGAAACATTTTTAGTGCGCTCAAACGATTGGAAACTGACAACAATCCGCTGCTCGATTTCATCTTCATCAAGCGGCTCATTGATAAAATCCGTTGCTCCTGCGCGGAGCGCATCTTGAGCAAACTTCTTTTTGAGGTTCCCTGTGATGAGAAGAATGGGCGTTTTCTTTTTACCAAGAGCTGAACGAAACCGCGAGAGAGTCAAAAAAAGCTCATCTTCTTCAAGGTTTTTAGAATCTAAAATAACAAGATCGACAGAAGCGGTGCGCAATGTTTCTTGAGCATCACTGACATCATCTCTCTCGATGAGTTGAAACGTGAGCCGCAGCACTCTTCTTAGGAAAGAGGCGGATGCACGATCTTGTGTCACTATGAGAGCAATCGGCAGGAGAGGATTTGTCTTCATGTTTGTAACATACTATTTTTTGCTGCGGAGCGCAACCATGAGAACTTGAAGGTCGGCCGGAGTAATGCCTGAAAGGCGGGAGGCCTGTCCGATAGTTCGTGGTTTAATCTTGGAAAGCCTATCTTTTGCTTCTCGGCCAAGGCCTACTACCTTGGTATAATCAAAGTTTTCTAGAATTTCAAACTCTTCGGTTGCAGCGAGTTTATCGACTTCATTTTGCTGGCGCTGGATATAGCCGGCATACTTGAACTGCAGCTCTACTTGAGCATGAACCTCTTGTCCTTCATCGCGTGTAAATGCCGGAAATTCCTCCCGCAATCTTGCATAGGTCCATTCAGGTCTGCAGAGAAGCTGGGAGAGTGAAGCTGTTTTACCTTCGTAGGCCACATGTTTTTTGGAAAGAAGCTCAGAGAGTTCTTCAATTTTTTTCTTTTTCTCAAGCAGCACCCGATGTTGTTCATCTGAGATGAGACCGAGACCGTAACCGATTGATCGGAGCCTTAAGTCGGCATTATCTTGGCGAAGAAGGAGCCTATGTTCGGCTCTGCTTGTAAACATACGGTAGGGTTCATCCAGCTCTTTGGTGATGAGCTCATCGATCATCACACCGATGTAAGCATCAGACCGTTTTAAAAAGAAAGAGGGTTTGTTTTGGACTTTTAGTGCGGCGTTGATTCCTGCGATGAGACCTTGCCCTGCAGCTTCTTCATATCCTGTAGTGCCGTTGATTTGGCCTGCAATAAAGAGTCCTTCAACGGTTTTTGTTTCAAGAGTAGGTGTTAGCTGGCCGCTTGTAATGTAATCGTATTCAATAGCGTAGGCAGGACGCATGATCTCTGCATTTTGCAGCCCCGGTATTGTTCGGATCATGAGGAGCTGCACATCAAACGGAAGCGATGTTGAGATGCCGTTGATATAAAGCTCGTCGGTTGTAAGTCCTTCCGGTTCGATAAAAATCTGATGACGCTCTTTATCTGCAAAGCGAACAAACTTATCCTCAATTGAGGGACAATAGCGCGGTCCTACGCTCTGAATTTTTCCTGAATACATCGGTGAAAGATGAAGATGCTCAAGCACTACTTTTTTGGTATCATCCGAAGTGTAGGTGATATAGCAGGGAACTTGAGGAAGGCCCTGATCTTCTGGAGGATCAAAAGAAAAGCGGACATCTAAATCGCCTTCTTGCAGTTCCATCTGTGTAAAGTCCACGCTGCGGCGATTAAGGCGCGGAGGCGTTCCTGTTTTAAGGCGGCCAAGCTTCAGCCTGATTTTTTCTAGAGCAGCAGATAAACCTACAGAGGGTTTATCACCAGCTCTTCCTCCTGCAAAGGTTGTAGAGCCAATGTGAATCATACCCCGCATAAATGTTCCTGCAGACAGGATCACTGTTTTGCCTGCGTAGGCGATTCCTTCTTGAGTTTCAACCCCGATGATGCGATCATTTTCAATGATGAGGTTTTCAGTCGTTCCTTGTTTGATGAAGAGGTTAGGGATTTTTTCCAGCCGTTTTTTCATGGCGGTTTGATAGGCGAGCTTATCGCTTTGCGCTCTTGGAGACCAAACTGCCGGACCTTTGGATCGATTGAGCATTCGGTATTGAATTGCAGTGCTATCGGCTATTTTACCCATGATGCCGCCTAAGGCGTCGATCTCTCGCACGATATGGCCTTTTGCAGTGCCGCCGATTGCGGGATTGCAGCTCATCTTAGCAATCGTATCGAGATTCATTGTCAAAAACAGAGTTTGTGCGCCCATTTTAGCAGCCGCATGCGCAGCCTCGCATCCTGCGTGCCCAGCACCTATTACAATGACATCAAATTCTTGAGGGTATTTCCACATAGAGAAACAGTATAATGGAATGAATAAAAAAAAGATCCCGCTTCTTAAGGTCAGCGGGAAATCAGTTTAAAATAAGATTATACGTTTTTATGGCGGTCGCGTCGTCGTCGTTTTTTACGCTTATGTTTCGCCATTTTATATTTTCTTTTCTTCTTTACTGATGACATAGTTTCCTTTTAGTTAAAAATATTTTTAAGTTGTTGCTTGGGTGGGTATTTTCTCAGCTTCTTGAATTTCAACCAGTTCATTGCTTGCAACAAGAGATTGGAATTGTTTTCCTAAGTAAGAGACAGCGATCATCCAGGCGGCGATGACAAAAAGCATGATGAAAGCGATATAGGGAAGAGTCGCTGCTACGGTTCCCATGAACATAAAAAGAGCTTGATAGATGATAGCGCTTCCTGATTTTCCAAGGCGGGACCCAATACCGTCAATGGCGGCTTTTCCTTTGAGTTTGGATTCTTTACTGAGCGGAATGAAGGCGAGCTCTTTTGTCGCATCGAAGATCGTGTATTTAGAGCCGCGTGAAATCGATTGCTGCATCGATCCAAAGAGAACTCCGATGATATGAGGGCTTGTTCCAAAAAAGGCTGCAAGTGCGATTCCGACATAGGTATGTTTCATGAGAAGGAAGGCAAAAAAGCCAACGCCTGTAATTAATAGTAAAACGGGGGCAACCATGGCATTCCATGTCCAGGAGAATTTACGGATAGTCATGCTTGTGATGATGGCAATGATGGTTGCAACAATTCCAACCCCCATGGTCACTTTATTCATATAAGCATTAAAATCGTTTGGCTGCGGGCAGATGTGAAGGAGCTGATCTTTCCAGGTGACTTCTGTCAGGTTGATGCAGATATTGTAAGTCAGCACAATGGTTGCAATGCAAAGAAGATATTTAGAACTGGCTAAATATTTAAAATTATTCCTGAGACCCATCTTGACAGAGGTATCTTTGGTAACTTGATCTTTAAATTGAGGGTTGTGGAATACATTTTTGAAAAGCCATTTAAAAATACCGACAACAAACAAGCCGCTTACAATGACAATCGCGCTGATGAACATAAGGGAATACTGCCAAGGGTCTGTGACTGTTTCTGCAGTCCAATTGCCTGCAACAGAGGAAATAAGAGTCCCTACGGCCCCTGCGCAAATGGCAGAGAGGTTTCCTCCAATTAAAATTAAAACATAAAAGCGCTTTGCGGTTTTGACATCTAAGATTTCATTGGCAAAACCCCAGAATAGAACAGTCATGATGGTTGTGCCCCAAAGCTCTGCCATGACATAAAAAGCGGTGTAGGTCCAATTTCGAAGAATGGCAACAAACCCTTTCAGTCCAAGCGGTAAGATGCTTTCTAAATGGTCGGCAAAGGCATGAGGGTGAAGTGCATCGCGAAAAGGATACACGCAGAAAGAAAATATAGCGAAAAACCCTAAGAAAAGGGTCATCATAATGTAAAAGACTTTTTCAGTAGTGTATTTGTTAGCAAGCCGTGTGAAGAGAATCGTCATCACAAGGGCCATGGGTAAAATCACCCACACCTTCATAAAAGGAATAATTTCAGCGCCTGATGAGGGTGCAGTCACCACAAGAGCATCTTTCGCAGCTCTTAAAACGTTGTAATTGAAGCAGATAAAGAAGAAAATCAGGACTAGAGGAAGAAACAACTTAAGTTCATGCTTATGGACAGGACAGAACCAGGAGCGAAATTTACCAAATTCCTGGTTGGTATTAATAGCCATATTAAAATAGCGTCCCTTCCGGAGTGAAATTAGCCACTATTTTGTAATAGGGGCAATGCTCTCTGGAATAGTGAAGATTATAGCTAATGCAGCTTATTTGACAAGGTAGAATAATATGACACTAAAATTTTAATTATCTATTAAATTTTATTTAGATGGAGAAAAGGCGGAAAAGGCTTCTTCATTATCAGGTGCTCCATTACTCCTTACCCCTGACAAATTGGCAAATTGAGCAATTTCTTTCCTAAAGGCGAAGTTGATATTTCCAATGGCTCCATGGCGGTTTTTCGCAACAATGAGTTCAGCAGTTCCAGGCTTGTCATAAGGGTCATAATACTCACGCCGTAAAAGGAACATCACGAGGTCTGAGTCCTGTTCAATGCTGTTATGGACAACGATATCATTCGCCACAAAGTTATGGACATCTTCGACTGTAGCATCATAGACGTCCTCTTCAGAAAGTTTTGTAATAGAGAGTATTTCATCCCAATAGATATCAGAAAAGGCAAGGTTTTCAAGTTGGTCAGAAGGTAGTGTTTGGTGGGTTGGGTGTATTCCTGAGTTAGAAGCACCGACCATTGCTAATTCATCTGAAGGGACTTTAGAAATTTTTTCATCGCTGAAGTTTCGTGGAAGACCAATTCTATCTCCAGGCGATAGAGCATCAAGGCGTGTCCATCCCTCTAACTTCAGAAAAGGATGATTAGCGCTTGCTTTGATAGTTCGTCCTGTACGGGTTTTCATTTCATAAACGGTTTTTTTACCGGAATAGAAGGCCTTAATCATCCGATGTTTTCCGAGCTTCAGATCTTTATCGACGCCATAGACCATAATGGGGTTTTGAACTTTTCGTTCTGCAAGCTCTTTAATCGTGTAAATCTTTCCTGTTTCGGCATCCTTAATTTCAGTATCTCCTGTTAAACAACCACTTTCCCTCAGGTCACTCATCATGGGTCGGTGGCCGGCACGTTCTTCCACTTTTCGTGAAAGCTGGGAAAGGCATAGGATAGGAATATTGAGTTCGCGAGCTAGAGTTTTTAGAAGGCGCGAGATTTCTGAAACTTCCATCTGTCTGTTTTCTTGATTGCGGGATATCCCTGAGCCTGAAAGCAGCTGGAGATAGTCGATGACTAAAAATTCAATTCCATGAGCTTCTCTCATTCGGCGGGCTCTAGCCCGAAGATCGGTGATTTTAAGGCCTGGGGAATCATCAATAATCATCGTATGTTTTTGCATCTGGTTTACAGAAGAAACAATTCTTTGAAATTCAATTCCGTTGATCGCTCCTGTTCGGATTTTATCTGACTCGACTTCAGCTTGAGAACAAATAATACGGTGAAGCAGCTGGTCGGCTGTCATCTCAAGAGAGAAAATTCCAACGGGGAGGTTGTTTTTAAAACAGATGTTCTCTGCGATATTAAGAGCCAGCGCTGTTTTTCCCATCGCAGGGCGGGCCGCTAAAATCATTAAGTTCGAAGGAGAGAGTCCATTGATGAGTTTATCTAAATCGTTATAGTGAGTTGGGATGCCTGTGGTGGTCTCAGGGCCATCGGTTTGAAATTTTTCTTGCCGCTCTTGGATCTCTTTTAGATAGGACAGTTTTGATGTTGATTTAGAACCGGATAGAAGGTCGCGGATCTGCACTCCGGCAGAAGTGTTGGCAGATTGGCTGATCTGGAAAAATTTTTGTTGGGCAATATCTAAAGTTGTGGTGACATCTTCTGGATCATCGAAGGCAAGTTTTTCAACTGCTTGCGCAGACTGGATCATACGGCGAAGAAGCGATTTACTACGAACAAGTTCTGTATATTCTTCAATGTGAGCGGCGGTTCCCGCATATTGAGCAAGCGAGGTGAGATAAGCAACACCGCCAATGGTTTTGAGCTGCTCTCGTCTTTTGAGTTCCTCTGCAACGAGATGGACATCGGCCGGTTTATCTTGGAGAAAAGAACTCTTTAAAACATCGAAGATAATTTTGTGTTCTGCGTAGTAAAAATCAGTCTCTTCAAGCATGTCGGCAGCAATGTTTAAGCTCCCGATGGACGTGAGCATGCAACCTAGAACGATCATCTCAGATTCTTTAGAATTAGGTGGAATTTTGGATATTGCAGACTCTGCCATAATAGCTCCTATTTATGGCTTAATTGAGATTTTTGCGCATCTTCTTTTCGCAAAAAAAAGCTTATGCATGTTTTGCTTGTGAATACGTTTTAGAATAGAGCCCTTAAAACGTACCTTCCCATTTGATTTCCTACGTGCAAAGTAGGCCGGCTTGTGATTGTATTAAAAACAATTGCGCACTTTTCCCAAGAACAATTCCTGGAATGTTTGTAAAATAATTGGAACAAAGAAGGAGCAGCTAGTATAACTGCTGCAAAGCTTGCAACATGACGAGGGTGACGAGGATTTACTGCAAATATTGTATTAGGTCCAAAAGCTTTTTCAAGAGTCTGGGAAGAACAAACACGTCCTACAAGGGCAGAAATTAATAAAACACCTGGACGAGAAACTGCAGCGCTTAAAATTAATGAAATTCTAGTACAGGCAATGATGGCTTTATTTTCTTCCGGGGCATTGTTATTTGTTTTCTTGAAGTTTTGCAAGAATAGATAAACTTCAGCGAGTCCAAAAATCAAGGTAACAGAGCCGGCTATATTCTTGACTCCTTCTTTGATAAAAGGAGTGTTTAATCCTTGGACTGTGATTTTAAGTGGATTTATCATTTTTTTTCTCATTTAGAAGTTGAACAGCTTCTTCGAACGTTTCTTCCCGGATACGCTTTATAACAACAGGATAGGGCTCGAAAACTTTGTAGACCACTTTGCCTTCTATTTCTTCGACTACGGAAAGAGCGCCTATTGGAACACCTCTGTTATCAGATCCTCGAATGTGAAGTGTAATTTGTACATCTTGAGGTTTGAATGGATAGTGCACCAAGTGAGGTCTTAGCTCTTCATTCGAATTAATGGCAGAGAGGTATTCATTCACGCCATAAATAACGAGCTCTCGGCCTTCTTCCATATTGATTTCTTTGTAACAAACAAAAATCATAGCCATCATGCGCACTTTATTCATCATTCCGCCGCCGGTTCCAATCAGGCGCAATCCTGTTTCTCTTTCTATTTTATCAGAAGTTTTAAGGGTGATTCGATCGGCTAGTTTCTCATACTCAGGGGGCTCATAATTGGATGAAGGGTTGTTACAAGCGCTTAAAAATAGGAGGATGCTAAGAAAGCACAAACGGATCATTTAGGCTCTCCGTATTTTTGGATATATTTTTCCAAAACGTTAGTAGCCACTTCCGTAAACGTCGGACTATCCGAGCCATGATCAAACAGTGGAGCATCGGGATGGGGATCGAGTAGGATAAGCTCATTTAAAGCTTGCCGGCTGGGTTCTGCGATCCGTTCTTCATACGGAGCATCGGCATCATATTTAAGAACAGCTTCAGCAAAAGGAACAATATCTCTTTTACTTGCAAAGTTAAAAGATTGGTGGCATAGCGCCTTTGGTACAACAGAGGCAGGAGCAAGCGCTAAGACGACCAAGCGGTTTCGGATTTCTAGAGGTGCGCTCGAAAGGGTGTTTTTCACGTGAGTCGCTCCTTGACTATGGCAGAACTGAAGAAACTTTGCCTCGGGGTCATTTCGATGTTTTTCATGAAAGGCAGTCCATTCTTTAATTAAATCATTAGCTGGCGCGGAAATGCCATTAAAGTTTAATACAGCCGATTCAATAAGATCAATGGGTATAGAATTTGTTTTATTATAAATCCATTCTACCTTGTGGCCGCCGCTGAGCTTGGATAAATATTCTGCATTAGCCTTGGCTTGATCTAGGGAGTTGCCAATTCCGTTGATTCCTCCAATTGCGCCGCGGGCTAAGGGTTTCCCGGGAATTTCAATTATTTTCTTGGTGTGCGGTAAGGTGGTTGGTAGAGTCAGGCTTCTTTTGGATTCTACTTTTGCCGGAGGCATTGGGGGATTCCAAGAAGGGGGGGTTATATTAATTGTGACAGGAAGAGTGAAACCACTGGATGGAGAAGATACAGGTTGAAGAGATGGTGTAAAAGGAGTTAGATCTGGGATAGAAGTATAAATAGGAGGTGTAGTTTTTACCGGCGGCGGTGAAGAGCCTGAAGGAGCAGATTTTTTATCTGCCTCATCCTTACGGCGGCTGGATCCTGGGACAGCTGCAGCCCCTGCGATTCCTGCGGCTGCGGCCGGGGCTGTAGTTCCAGCTGTCATTGCAACAATTGTTATTACACCTGCTACTACGACAACACCTGCAGCTATTTTAAACCATTTTTTCTTCCAAAATTTCTTCTCGGCAGCAATGACAAGATGTGTAGTCCCTGTGATGGGATCAAAATGATAGATTTGGGCATTAGGAGATTCAGGTTCTTCTAAAGAGTTAGAAAATTGCTCGATGCAATAATCCAAAAGAGATTTAATGTTTGAGAGTTGATCGGGGTTGTTTTGAACGGTTTGCTCGATAGCAAGAGTTGCAAGTTCGGTGATTTTGTTACGAATATCTTCTTGGATTTTGTTCACATTTCTTCCGCGCCATTCAACACCGAGGAAATCAAGTAGGTTGAATTGATCGGGTGTCATGTTGTCTTGGTAAATCTCTTCATAATCAATGGAGTCAATTGTCATGGCTGTCTCCTTCAAATGACGTTTTGTTGGTTGCTAAAACGGCTCGTGGAAATACACACATGTTGCGTGTGATCTCATGAAACTGTTCTAAGGAAAGAGCATCAATCGCATCAGGAGAAAGAAGCTCGTTACTTGATTCATTTACAAAAAGATCTCGATAGAAGCGGCTGAGGTACAAATCGTTTTGGATCTCGTGCTGCAAGGCTTCTTTGATATAAGCTTTATAAAAATTAAACTCTTCTAACGCCATTTTCTTTTCTTCATAGGAAGAAAGAGCATCTGATAAGTCATAGGCGCCTTTGAGCAAATCATGCTGTGAAAGATATATTTTAATTCTAAAGAGTTTGGGATGGGAAATAATTTCGAGCCTAGGGTTGTAGTTTGGAAGATAAGCTTGGAGGTGATTATTTAACGCAAGTGTCCATAAAGAAAAGGTCAAATAATCTAGCTCTGGTATGGTTTTAATAAGCGTCAGCTCAATTTGGTCTAATTTTTCATCATAATAAATCTCAAGCCCTTCTGGAAGATATTCGGAGGGCTTTTCAGTAGAGGCAAGGGTGTTTGTAATAGGGATAGAACCAAAAGAGTTTTCAAGGAGCTGGAGAGTGGCGCTAGAATCTACATTTCCTACGATGATAATCGCACAGTTTTGCGGCTGGTACCATTTTTTAAAGAAATCATGCAGCTCTTCTTTGGAAGCAGCCGTGATGCAAGAGGAATCTCCTAGGGGATGTTGGTTTTTATAAAGAGGGTATTCACATCCGATTTTTTCTTTATCCCATTTTTTTGAAGGGGTTGTTTCTATCTCTAAAATTTCTTTAAGGACTTCTTCGCGTGAGGTAAGAAAGTTGGCTTCAGAGAAAGGTGTGAAAATGGAAGAAATGGTTTTAAGCCCCTCTTGAAATCCATCGGGGATCGCAAGGGAGATTTCCATATGGTACTGTGTAAACTGATAGGAAGTAAATACATTAAATTCTGGGGCTGACAAGTCCCAAAGGGGGCATAGAGGATCTGTGATTTTGACTCCTTTGAACTCCAATCCATTTCCAATGGAATGTTCTACAAGATGTGAAAAGCCTCTTTCTTTTTCATTTTCTGCTAAAGAACCCCCGCGAACTATAAAATCTATGGAGATCTTTTTTTTAGATGAGGGGTTTTGATGAATGAAGTAGGAAAGGCCGTTGGGTAGTTTTCCTTCAAGCGAAAAGGCTTGTGTGGGAAGTAGGGAGCAAATGAGAACATGAAGAATAAAAAGAATCTTCACATGAACCTCCTTAGAAATATTTCTAACGAGTTTCAAGGAAATTCTATTTAATGTAAAAGATTTTATCGAAAACCGGAAAGAGTGGGATTTGAACCCACGGTACCCTTTGAGGGGTACGCGTCCTTAGCAGGGACGTGCCTTCGGCCACTCAGCCATCTTTCCAATAGAAACCGAAGAGGATATGTTAGCCTCTTGGGTGTCTATTCGTCAATCAATGAACTGAGAACGGGACATTCGCTGGCCATTAAGGGCGTTCCAATGGCTGGTGTGGATTGAGCCATCGGGGTTTTGAACGATGATGCTGTGGACGGGAAGATAAATATCTGTCACTTTTCTGATAGCAAAATCTTGACCGAATGCTGCTCTTGCAATTTTCTCAATCTGAGTAATAGAGAAGCGGCGGTGCAAGCGGATAGCGTCTTTATATGGTTTTGTGACCAGACGCTCGTCCACAATCGTTTCTGGGGTTGAGCGAAGGCGGGGATTTTGAAAATGCAAACGGTATTGATTCCCTGCTTGAATAATGAGTTTTTTCTTGCGGCAGCTGTCAATCCATCCATCTAAAATTTCATGTTCGACATTGAGGGATTTTGTGAGTCCATCGCGGTCAAGAGCTCCTCCTTTGCGCGATAAAAGATTGAGAATTTTAAATTCTTGAGCTGTTGCATCAGCGTCGATACAGTCTCCAAAGCCGTGGCTTTTTTCCCAATTTTTTGTCTGGGTGACCATTTCACCATCTGTCATATCCCATAAGATCACACTTTCATGGGTTTTATTATCTGCAGAGGTATATTTGACCTCCATCAATGTATAAGGATAAAACTCTAAGAGAGGTTCTAAATAGCGATGACGGTTGTCTTTGAGAAGCACGCGTCTGTGCGTTTCCATAATTTGGCTGGCGTTATAACGAACCTCCAGCGTATGGAAATGACCCATATCGAGGATTTCAGCGACTTTAGTTTTCATCTGAGGATTGTTGTTTGTCACAATCCAGACACCATAACCGCCGGCTAAAAGTGCAAATATGATTCCGAGCATTTTCATCTTTTCTTGTTATATATAGCATCATCTGCTGTTTTCAAAAACAGCAAATTCCTTTTCAGCCTGTGATTCAAAGTAGTTGAGCAGCTCAGGAGAGGCTTCTGAAAGATAGCGAACAAGAGGGTGCGACACACGTAGAATCTCTTCTTTTACATTGATAGATTCTTTTTCTTGAAATCTGCCGATATCCAGATGAATGGCTTTATTTTCAAGCCAGCCGTAGTTATCGTTATCCATGTTATCAAGATCTGTGATGTGATGCTTAGAGCGCTGCCCGATCACATGGATCAAAGAGTTTAGCATCTGTTTGCAGATCTCTTGATTGCCAGCTTTAAGCTCTTCTTTAAACCGTGGAAGAAATGATTCTCCTCTTTTCTGAACCACAAATGCAACCGTATCAAGAGGGATTTCATAATGATATCCTAACTTGTCAATGAGATGAACTTTCTGCTCAAGAGTTGTTGTCGGTTGAAGATGCACATAAAGCACACCCGTTTCATCCATCAGAGGCTCTGCTGCAAGGAAAAAGCTATGAAATGAAAGCTCAAGCCGTTTTAAGTTATGTTCTTTGATATTTTTTCTTGATGTTGAAAACAAATACCCAAACGGATGATGCGTCCATGGAAACCGCCGAAGATGGGAAGGAAACCTGTAAAATTTTAAGACAGTTTTTTTATCTTCGCTCTCAAATACAAATGACTGAGCGCCCTTGCCTAGATAATGAAACGGCTGATTAAAGAGTTCTTGCGGAAAAGAAAGGGAAGGATTCGGAAAAGATGGAATCGGTGCTTCAATCACATGCAGGCAAAACCCATGATTGGCTTTGAGTAGCTTTCGATCGAGAAAGGAGATAAAACAAATAACTGCGCATATTGACACAGCAAGCAAGATTTTAGACCTCATTAGTCTGCATCCTTCACAGTGAGTCTTGCGTAGTCAAAGGCGCCGCTAGGCTTTAGATCTGTGAGTGTCAAATGATCTTTCATCATGAACGACGATTGCCAGTGATATAGTGGGGCAAGAGGCATTTCTTCCAGCAAGAGAGCTTCTGCACGGGCAAATGTTTGGGCTCTTTTTTCAGCAGACGAATCAAAAGCCGATTGATTCATAAGTTCGGTGTATTCAGCGTTTTCCCAGTCAGGATAGTTTTTTGCATTTTTCTTAAATTTGAATCTCTCAAAAATGCTTATCGGATCTTTGTATTGAGCAAACCAATAAATGGTTGCAAAATCATAGGAGCGGCTTACTAAACGGTCGAGCAGAACTTTATGTTCCTGTTTTTCAATGTTCACATTGATGCCCAACGTTTTTTTCCACTGCTCTTGAAGCACTTGGGCCAGTTTATGATTCATCTCACTGTTTGAATACTCTAGCGTGACTTTAGGAAGCTGATGAATCCCAAGCTCTTTTAGACCCAGCATCAGTTCATGTCTAGCTTGCGCTACAGCATGATCTTCAAAAAATGAATTAGCACTTCCGGTTAAACAAGAAGGAATGATATTTGTTGCAATCTCTTCTCCAAGTTGTGTGATGTTATGTACAATCTCTGATCTATCGATTGCGTAAGCTAAGGCTTTGCGGATGTGTTTATTTGTAAATGGGAACCGGCTCGTATTAAATGAGATGATAGTTGTTGCAGGCGCCGCTTGATTTTTTAAAAGCCCCTCGCTGAAAAAGTGGTGCAGCGCTTCAGTAGGAATGGGCGAGACGGACATGCCGATGATGTCGAGCTGCCCATTTTGATACATGTTAAGGGCTGTGTTTTCATCTGCAACCATGCTGACATGAACCGTGTCTAAATCAATGAGGGGCGCTTCCCAGTACTCTTGATTTTTTTCGAAGATGATTTCACGATTATGCTTCCAGGTTTTAAGTTTAAAGGGGCCGTTTGAAACGAACTGAGAAGAGGCCTCCATCATCCACTGAGGATTTTTTTCATCAATGGAGTGGTTCACCGGAAAAAACACACAGAATGAAATGAGATCTAAAAAGTAAGGAGTCGGGTTTTCAAGCTCCACAACAAAAGTGAGATCGTCTTTTGAATAGATTCCTACTTGATCTATCGGCAGCAGGCCTTTTTTAACCTGCTCGGCATTTTTGATAGGGTAGAGGAGATGTGCGTTTGCAGCGCCAAACTCCGGATCAATGATTTTTTTCCAGGCAAGTTCGAAATCTTTTGCGGTGACAAGAGATCCATCTGACCAATGCGCTCCGCGTAAATGAAACGTATAGGTGAGCCGATCATCAGAGATTTCAACAGAGCGTGCTTGCGCAGGCGTCAGAGTTCCGTTTGGATTGAGGCGCATCAGCCCTTCAAACAGCATGAAATGCATAGACGATCCAATCATTTCGCTTCCCTTTCGGGGATCCATCGTGGGCGGTTCGCGGATGATGTTCATTCGTAGAGTATGAGGAGTTTTAGGCTTAGAGTTTGCTCCGTGACAGCCCATTAAGAAGATAAGCACAATGAATGTAATGAATTTATACATAGGCCCCTCAAATAAAGCCCCAATGATAAATTGGTTTTAATTAAATTAAAAGTATATTATCTCCTTTCTAAAAAAGGAGTCGTAAATGTTACCCCCTTATTCAACGGAAGCCGCTATCCTTAAACCAGGGATCTATCAACATTATTCTGGAAAACAATATGAAGTGCTGGGTGTGGGCCGCCATAGCGAATCCCTTGAGGAACTCGTGATTTACCGGGCTCTCTATGCTCCCTATGACTTCTGGGTTCGTCCTCTGAGTATGTTTATCGAATCAGTCGAGATAAATGGTCAAACAACACCTCGGTTCCAACTCATTTAAGCGCCGATAAATTTTACCGGCGCTTTAAGGCTTTAATCTTTCATCTGGAGGAGGAATTCGATATTGCTATTGCTTCTCTTAAGTTTATCTAAGAGAAGTTTCATCGCGTCTTGTGGAGCCAGATCGCCTAAAGCTGCTCGCATGAGATACATTTTATCAAGCTCTTCTCCATGGAGTAAAAGCTCTTCTTTACGCGTACCGCTCTTAACAAGGTCAATGGCTGGGTAAGTGCGGCGATCTGAAAGTTTTCGATCAAGCACAAGCTCCATGTTGCCTGTTCCTTTGAACTCTTCAAAGATCACTTCATCCATGCGCGAACCTGTGTCGATTAACGCTGTTGCCATAATCGTCAAAGAACCGCCTTCTTCGACATTTCTTGCAGCTCCAAAGAACCGTTTTGGTTTATGGAGGGCATTAGCGTCGATACCGCCGGTTAAGATTTTTCCTGAGTGCGGTTGAACGGTGTTATATGCACGGGCAAGGCGTGTAAGCGAGTCGAGAAGAATAACAACATCGTGATGATATTCAACAAGCCGTCTTGCTTTTTCAATCACCATCTCTGCGATTTGGACGTGGCGCTCTGGCGGCTCATCGAAGGTTGAAGAGATGACTTCTCCTTTCACACTGCGCATCATGTCAGTGACTTCTTCAGGACGTTCATCAATCAAAAGAACGATCAAGAAGACATTAGGATTGTTCGTCGTGATAGCGTTGGCAATATTTTGCAAAATGACGGTTTTACCGGTCCTTGGAGGAGCGACGATAATTCCACGTTGTCCCATCCCGATAGGTGCTGCAAGATCAATAACCCGCGTTGTCAGCTTGTCTTTTGTTGTCTCCATGACAAGACGCTTATTCGGATAGAGGGGGGTTAAGTTTTCAAATAAAATTCTATCACGCGCTTTTTCAGGGGGTTCATTGTTGATTTTGTCGACTTTAAAGAGAGCAAAATATTTTTCTTTTTCTTTGGGAGAGCGGATGGTTCCGTAGACGGTGTCCCCTTTTTTCAAGTCGAATCTGCGGATTTGGGCCGGAGAAACATAAATGTCTTCTGCCGAAGGAAGGTAGTTGTAGTTGGGTGAACGCAAGAATCCAAATCCATCGGGGAGGACTTCTAAAACGCCTTCGCCGACTAAAATCTCCGTTGGATGCTCGGCTTTAGCTCTAACAATTTCAAACACAAGCTGAGATTTAGCAAGAGATCCTAAATTGAGGCCCATGTTGCGCGCAACTTGATTGAGCTGGTCGATATTCATGCGCTGCAGATCGGCAATTTTAGTGATCTGCTCCTGTCCTGTGAGGGAAGGGGCTCCTTCGAGGTCCGGTGTGGAAGCGTCTGGTGTATTTTGTGAAGGATCGTCGGGTTTCATTTATTCTCCTTATAGTAATTGGGGGATCAAAGCGGTAACTTGTGCTTTTAAAGCAGAGAGGTCCCCTTCATTTTTGATCACGTAAGTTGCTTTTGTTTCTTTGGCTGCTTGCGGAAGCTGGAAACGAGATCTTCTTTCAAATTCTTCTTCATTAGCAGTTCTGTCTTTAGCGATTTTTTCATCTGCAATGACTGTAATCACTGCATCGAATTCATTTTCCATGCGGGCCTCATACAAGAGAGGCACTTCTGCAGCAAAGAATTTGTAGGCTGCGTTATTTTTGACAGAATCAAACAAGCGCTGGATCTCATGGCGGACCGCAGGATGTAAAATTTGTTCTAAAGCTTTAAGTTGGGCTGGGTTTGAAAACACAATGTTTGAAATTTTTTTTCTATCGATTTGATTTTTGGTGATAATTCCGGATCCTAGAAGTTTAATGACCAGCTGGCCAGTAGGGCTATCTGCTTGAAGGAGCTGCCGAACAATCTCATCGGCACTGACAACATAAGCTCCGAGTTCCGCTAAGAACTCACAGACGGTTGACTTGCCAACGGCAAGACCTCCAGTCACTGCTATTTTCTTCAAACTTAACACTCCCCCCAATTTTTTCCAATGGAAATATGGACTTCTAAGGGGACTTTAAGCTTCATAACGTTTTCCATGCGGTGTTTCACATCTTTTGCTAAGGCGTGGATATGATCATCTGGCGATTCAAATAATAATTCATCATGAATTTGGAGAAGCATAAACCCAAGTTTATTTTTGAGAAGGGCGGCATCTATATCGATCATTCCAATTTTAATGAGGTCGGCAGCCGTCCCCTGAAGAGGCGTATTGATGGCAAGCCGTTCGGAAGCGGCTCTCATAGCTCCATTTTTGCTTAAGATTTCAGGTATGGGGCGGTGTCTTCCTGTCATCGTCACGACTCTGCCTGACTTGCGGGCCGATTCTTTGCAAAACTCCAAAAACTCTTTCACCCTTTTGTACCGTTGGAAATAGGTATCGATGAATTTAGCTGCGTCTTTGTACGCCATGCCAAGGCCTTGAGAAAGTCCAAACGCTTGCTGGCCATACAAAATTCCAAAGTTGACGGCTTTTGCTCTTTGGCGCATCTCATCGGTGACTTCTTTCAAGGGGATATCAAAAACGAGAGAGGCGGTAAAGGCGTGAATATCTTCCCCTTCATTGAAGGCTTTAACGAGGATAGGATCTTCACTTAAGTGAGCGAGCAGCCGGAGTTCAATTTGCGAATAGTCAGCAGAAAGAAAGCTCCATCCCCGCTGCTGAGGCTTAAAAGCGGTCCGGACTTTCTTGCCTTCTTTGGATCTAATCGGAATGTTTTGCAAATTGGGGTCCTGGCATGAGAGCCTGCCGGTTGCTGCAACCGATTGATTGAATGTGGTGTGGATGCGTCCTGTCACCGGATGGATATCATCGGGAAGAGAGTCGACATAGGTCGAGCGAAGTTTTTCTAAAGAGCGGTACTCTAAAATCTCGGCTGCAAGCGGAACTTTTTCTTGAAGCTCTTCTAATACATCTGCGCTGGTTGAAAATCCAGTTGTTGTTTTTTTAGGAGGCGCAATTCCCATTTTATGAAATAAAATCGTGCTGAGCTGTTTTGGAGAGTTGATATTAAACTCTTCACCGGCCAGATGATAAATCTTTTTCTCCAGATGTTTTAGTTCATTTGCCAAGTCATGCGACATCTCTTTTAATTTTTCTTTGTCGATATAAATCCCCCGCCGCTCCATCCGAGTTAAAACGGGAATGAGTGGAATCTCAATTGTATTTAGTACGGATTCAAGGTCATACTTTTTAAGTTCTCCTTCAAAGAGGTGTCGAAGGCGAATAGTGTAGTCGACATCTTGCGCGCAATAGTCAGCGATCTGCTCTAACGGAACGTCTGCCATCGATTTTTGATGCTTGCCTTTGCCGATGAGCTCTTCAATAGGTGTTTTGACGACGTGGAATTTTTCTAAAGCAAGTTGATCTAAATTATGGCGCTGGTTTTGGGGGGTTAAAAGATAAGAGGCTAAGATTGTGTCGTAAGAGATACGAGGCTCAGGGAGTCCAGCGTTTAAAAGCGCATGAAGATCGTATTTAATATTATGTCCATAGATGGAGCATTTTTCAAGAACCTGCCCCATTTTTTCCAAGACAACTTCTTTGGAAAGTGCGCCATTTAAGGGAACGTACCACGCTGTTTCTGGATCGATGCCAAGGCCAATCCCTACAAGCTCAGCTTGCATGGGACGAATGTCGGTGGTCTCCACATCTAAGCAAAAATCGCGCGCCTTCTCAAGAGTTTCACAGACTTTATTGAGGTCGTTTTCTGTTTGGACGAGGTGATAGTTATGTCTTTCTGCTTTTTTGCCTTGAATTTCTGTCTTGGCGTCGATCTCTTTTAGGAGAGAGAGGAAGTTCATCTCTTCGTAAAACTGTTTGATTTGCTCCATTTCTGGCTGCTTGAGATGAAAGAACGTCTCCTCTTTCGGGAAAGGGATGTTCTGATCAATGGTTGCAAGCTTGCGGCTTAAGTGCGCAATTGCTTTTCCTTCTCTGAGCACTTGCTGCTTTTTTTCGCCCGGAACTTTTTCGGGGTGGGCTAAAATCGTATCAAGATCGCCAAATTGCTGGAGAAGCGAGCATGCGGTTTTTGGACCAAACCCTTCCAGGCCTGGGATGTTGTCCGACGCATCGCCGACAATGGCAAGATAGTCAATCATTTGTTCAGGCGTAACGCCGAAGAGTTCTTTTACTTTTTCTGCATCTACTTCCAAGTTGTCTTTGCTAGGATTAATCAGGTGTATTTGACGATTTACAAGCTGGCATAAATCTTTATCACTGCTGCAAATGCGGACTTTGATTCCTTCTTGCGCGGCCCATACAGCGATGCTGCCGATGACATCGTCAGCTTCTACTCCTGGAATGGAAAGTAGAGGAATTCCTGCCAAAGCGCACCATTGCAGCGCTTTTTCAAGCTGAGGATAGAGATCTTCCGGCATCGGTTTACGATGGCTCTTGTAATGTTCGTACAGATCAGTGCGGCTTTTTTTATTATCGGGGCCGTCGAAAACTGAAATCAAGAAGTCGGGAGAAAAATCGGCGATGATTTTATAAATGGAACGGATAAATCCAAAGAGGGCGTTTGTCGACTCTCCTTTAGGATTTGTCATAGGGCCTATTGCATAATAAGCCCTAAAGAGAAAATTGACGGCGTCAATAATAAAAAGTTGTTTCATTTTGAGAACATTATACTATCTCTTAAGGCTGATAGTAGTATAGGAATTTTCCATTCAGCTCGCTGATGTCATCCTTTCCAAAGAACGAATTCAAAACTTTAATCGGCGTGAATGATTGGGCCAGATCGCTGAAAAAAGGTCTCGGTGGAGTGAGTTGGATAACTTGGTACTCTTCTTTTTCCCCAATCTGTGCAGCTTGCGCAAGGTGGGTGACGGTTTTGCTATAGTTGACGTCCCATTCATCGATATAGCCGTATTGTGCAGCTTGCTGTGCGATAAAGACGTGAGCTCCGTAGGTATTGATGAGCGCTTCTTTGGATAGATTAGGACGCGCGTCTGCAACAATCGTAAGAAATTGATCATAGAGAGCTGCCATAATATCTTTGAGAGAGGCATCTTCATCCGGTTTCCATGGTCGGTACGGATTTAATGCATCTTTGTCTTTTCCTTCGGTCAGCGTTAATGCACTCACACCATATTTTGTCATCGCGTCGGCTACATTGAAATTAGGCCCCATCCGAACTCCTATCGATCCAATGACGCTTGAGTAGCTCGAGTAAATTTTATCGGCAGCAGATGCAATATACATTCCACCAGATGCGCACATTCCATCTACAAAAGCATAGACAGGAACCTGATGCTTCTTTTTATAAGCCAACAAAGCTCGATAAATGATATCTGAATCGGCAGCAGAGCCGCCGGGAGAATCTATGTGAAGCAAAACAGCCTTCACACGGTCACCTTTGAACAGCCCTTCTCTTGAATCTAAAAGAACATTTTCAATTTTATCACCGGTTAGATCTCCCATCCCTATCACACCACGGAGGTCGATCTTGAGAACAACAGGGGCGCTTCCTGGAAGCATCGTGCGGTTTCCTTCAGCATCAGGCATGATCATAGGCT
>JAGOLG010000049.1 GCA_017994195.1 Rhabdochlamydiaceae bacterium | reverse complement strand
GCTTACGCTTATGCACGAGATTGAGCCAGTTGTAAGACCAACAAAACAATTCCAGAACCTAACAGGGCAACAATTGCAAGAGCATATTAACCGTTTAAATCAAGAGCTGAAACAGGGAAAAACAGAAGCAGATATTGATTGGTCAACATATCCAAGATTTTTTATTGCTCAATACAGGGGAATTCATTATTACCGTCATCATTTTTCCAAAGCACAAAGAGCAGATCACCGATCTACATCTCACTTGAATCGGATTGCTCCTGCCCCAGCTGTCTATTTTATGTCTAATCTAACTCCTAAGGCGCACCAATTGGCAAGAGAATCGGAAATCAGGGTTAATGCAGAAGTCATCAGTGATACTTTTGAAGAGCTAGCAAAACCTTCCAAAACAACGCAGTACTGGGGAGATAAAAAACATATTTTCCAAAGCCCGAGTGATATGCTTCAGCAGCGTATGAGTAATGCCTATGCAAGCTTTGGACGTGATATAGCTAATCCAACTAGTCCTGCAACAAAATTATTGTTTGATCAGAGAATTAACAAAGGATACCCACATTATGCAACATCAGACCTACCTATGCATGCTCTTCGATATGCCTTTGGCCAAAAACCAATCGAAGGATTAACTGAGTGGAGACTGAGGCCTGTATTTCAAGAAAATGGAAAAGCGACTCACCCATATCCTGGAAAATTGTTTATAACGATGTTTACTCCACTTCAAATGCATTTGCATGGAACCCGTCATGTGGCTGGTATGCATAACCGTAATTCTATTAGTCTGCAAAGTACGGTTGCACCCGAAAGAGAAACTAGCATACCAGGTGGTGTTGATCCAGAGATTTCTGTATATGAAGAATTACAGGTTATTCCTTCGTTTGAGAAATACGACGAAAATTATCAAGAAAAATATGGCATATCAGAGTCCAAATTCGCCGAATACAAAAAAGAAATTGAATTATCCCTTACCCATCCTGAAGAGAAAGAAAAAGATAGGATAAGAAAGCGTGTGAAAAATGAAATAATACAATCGATAATTGATTATAAAGAGCGGAAGTTGTTAAAGCTTGCTCTTAACAATGCAAAAAAAATGGGAGGGTATTTAATCTTTAGGCATTTTGATGGGGAATATGGGGTTGAGTTCGAGAAGATGAGAACTCCACAGCGCTCACAGAAGTATTCTTATACACAAAGAGAAAAAGAACTTTTGGATTTTTTGCGTGCTGAATATTCTTAAGCATTAAGCTTTTTTAGCAAAATCAAAAGAAACTATTTTCAACATGTGAGAATTAATGAATTTTTTGAGAGGGTGTAAAAGTCGGTTTGGCTAACTTCGTACGACACTGAAAAATCAAACATATCAGCTTCAACAATAAAAAAATATTTCAAAGGTGCCCATCTCACCCAACATGTCACAAATCCTTGAAGAGCGAGAATTTTGCAAAAGGACTTCTTAAGACAGTTGCTAAATGTTACATGAAAAGTCTGAAATCTAACATAATTAATTGATAGTATTAAAAAAAATGGTTATTATAGGGTTGTTCATTGATTAGTCATATCAGTTTTGGAGGAAAAATGAGCATTAATAATACTGTTAACCCTATAAGAACAACACAAGAAAATAGTCAAGTTTGGATCGCTTACATAAATAAGGATCACAATGCTTTAACACAATTGGCAAAAGATGCTACGGCTGATTTTGGTGTCTTAACTACATCTACAAAAAAAACTATCTTTCATAAGATTGTTTTGGAAAATGCAGATGATAGGCTGAAAGCAATAACGAATGGATTTGTTGATGGAAATTGTGTTAACAGATCAATCCCAAAAGCTGTTAACCAATTATATCAAGACAAGACCCCGCTTTATCTAGCTGCTGAATCGTCATATTTATCTTGGATAGGATCTCAAAAAACAATGATAGAGCTTCTTATTTCACTTGGGGCGAGGCAAGATATAGAATATCAGGGTAAAATGCCCATTGATGTTGCTCCCATGGGTGTTAGATCAGCTTTCAAAGCTGATTTATTGACCTGCTTGCTAAATGGAGAGTTTGATGATGCTCTTATACTCCTCAGAAAAATACGTGGCAGCTCAATTAAAGATGCAAGCGGTAATATTTTACCACCCTTTAAAGATTCTGATGAAAATAATTATATGCTTCTAGCCATTACCAAGGGAAAGCAGTATAGAAAATCAGAGAACATAATCTTAGAGATAATAAGAGTTCTTAAAGACTGTGGAGAGAATATTAATCATCTAAACAAACGACGAGAGACAGTTCTAGGATTAGCGATTGTTAATGGATATAGAAAAATTATATCTTCCATGATTTTGGAACCAGATCTTATATGGGAATCAGATATCCCTGGAGGCACTATCGTTCATTTAGCTGCTCAATGCCAATCGAAAGATGTAGATATTTTAGAACTATTAGTCAATCAAAAACCGGAATGTGTGAACCTTAGAAATCGTAATGGACAAACTCCTTTACACTTAGTCAGCAGTATTGAAGCTGTGACATGTTTATGCACAAATGGGGCAGATTCAAATGCTCAAGACAACCAAGGTAAAACCCCAGTACAGCTCGCTGCTATAAAAGAGAAAAAACTTGCGGACTGGATGCGTCTTTACGAACCGAAAAAAACTGAAGTAGAGATAGAAGAAATAAAAAAGAAACATAGTAAGAATGAAACGTTGAAGGGTGGAATATCAAAAATAGCAGCAGACTCGTTAAACGCGGTTGGTCCAGCTCTAACAAAGGCTGCTGGAGTTGCCATTGAAGCAGCAGGAGCGGCTTTGACAGCTAGCGCACTAGCTGCACTCAAAAATAATACGGGTGAGAAAAAATAAAAGGTAGAGGATATTTTAGTAAAATAAATCTTGAAAATATAGAGACCCCACATAGCTTTGATATGTGGACTATACAAGTCACATATTTGCACGTATGGATGGCGGTGAAGCTATATTGCTTGGCAAAGTTTGAGGAACTTTAACTTTCAAGAAGGGGTTCCTTGAGGAGATTGAATCGAAATAAAAGTATCGTCTGCGTTTTCTCTGTATTCTGTTTTAGTCTTATTAAATGCTTCAAAAATGATCTTCCAGTCTCTATAGATAGATGGATTCAACTCAAAAGAGTCTCCCCATTTTAGATCTAATGCTTCGGTTCTTTCTTCAATAATCATATTGATTTTGAAAGCTGTTGCAGAGAGTATACACTCAACTCTGCCAGCGCGGTTACTTCTCTGATTAAAATGAGTAGTTACAACAAAGACAGCTGCTGCCGGACCTTCTGAGTGTAGTCTAGCTGATGTTCCATTACCTTGCATTTGAGCTGTTTGAATTTTTGCCGAACCAGGCAGAATACTCCATCCTTTGCCAGCATTTAAGGAATAAGGCTTATTAATTTGACTAAAGCCTATTCCTCTAGACCTAGTTTTTCTGGAATCTTGCCAAAAATGGGCTGACCTGGGTTGTTGTTCTTCTATTTCTTTTATGACTGTGTATTGAAGAGTAAAGGTCCCAGGAGAGGTGGGTAGTAAAGAAATCAATCCATCGAAATCTGAATAAGAATGTGAGAAGCACAACCAGTCTATACCAGGATGAGGTATTCGAACATTGAATCCAACGCTTGTAAACAGTTGATTTTCTTCTTAAAAAAGCAATGAGTATGGGATAGAAAATTTGACGTTATTAATGTTTCCGTCGGGTTTAAATTTCTGTTCTTTTAACATAAATATGGGTGTCAAAGAACGGTCACCGATGTTTGGAAAAAAACCGACACATTGGATAGAGATGTCCGAGGTTTTAACTAAAGGGGAAATACACGTTGGAAAAACAGCGGTAATGACGGGCTTTCCCTCATTAATTGTTAAATAGACCTGGGCTAAGGCTTCATATTTTTTCAATTGTGCTTGAATGTCTGTATCCTGGATTAAGCCCTTTGTCCAGTTATGTACAAAGGTATCCAGCTGAGCAAGCATGTCTTGTGCAGCCTTACTTATTTTGTCGATACGTGTATTCATTTCCTGGGAAAAGATTGATCTGAAGTTTTGTAAAAGAATCAAAATGTGGTTAACTGCATCCATCTGTTGAAGAGAAGCATCATTAGACAATGTTTCGATTGTTGAAAGAGCTTTCTGATAAACATCTTCTGTCATACGTCTAAGCATGGCCTCTGTTTTATCGACTTGCTTTCCATAGAAATAGTTGAACCCAGCTTGCTGTGCTAGTGCGCCTACAATGGGTAATGCCATAGAAATTACTCCTTGTTAAAAGGTTCAGCGAACATTATAAAGGAAACTTGAATAAAAAAATCAAATGAGTTGTGAAAGAAATGTTCGAGCTGGAACGAGGAGAGGCCCTTTTTCTTCAAAACAGCTCTTATTTACAAATGGCAAATCAAATACAACTTGAAATGCGTGAGAAGTGCCTGTCATTTTTTGGAAATGGTATAAGGCAGAGGAAATGCCTTGAGCTTTTGTTTTGACTTCTACAATAAACCAATGTTTTCCGTTTTTCGTCACAGAAAGTCTGTTTGTCTTTAAGGTAGAAAACCCAGTTATTTGGGACTGGGTTTTCTAGAGTCAATGAATAAAAATTGTAAAAAGTAGAGAATTTCAAGGCTTAATTTGCACCCGATCAAAAGGTGTTTTTACATCATTAAAAAAAAGAGTAGATGTGCCTGTAATACAGAATGGTGTTTCAAATCTATCATCGGTTGGATCTTTTTCTTTTATGACTACGATGGATTTAACATCAAAATTAAAACAATTTTGTCTAAGTTGATTAAAATGTTGCAGCCCATTTCCAATGTCGTAGCCAAAAATAACATCACTTGTTTTTCCAGCTTTAATACAATCTAAATTACTGGAAAAAAAACTAATATTGGTTTTACAAGGTGTTTTTCGAGATATATTATCTAAAAAACTACGAGCAGCATTAGTGTGCTCATCTTCTTGCATTTTTATTTCTGGGCTGTTGTTAGATGATATCCAAGAATAAATAGCAAGTATCCAAGCAGCGGCCCCAATCCCATATAATATATAAGAATGTTTTTTTTCTTCTTGTTTAGCACCAGCAACAATTATACCAGAGCCAACTATGGCGATAAAAATAGCTGCAGCTTTTTTTTCTGCACTAGTCAATCCATCAGGTGCTGAAGGTTGAATTTTGTACGCTAAATCAACAAATTGAAGATTAAGAGTTCCACGCCACGATCTAAGAGGCTCTTGTGAGAAAAGATGATCTAAAAGATGAAAGTCACCTAAAAAATGACCAGAACCAAACAAAGTAAGAGTAATCTCATTTTGATTGACTTTTGAAATTATAGCTTCACTGACAGACTCACGGTAATGGTTCCAAAGAGCAGGGTTTTTATTCGGATCTAACGTAGGGCAGCCACATCGTTTCATACCGCCTGTTTCAATATATCTACAAGAGCCCATTGCATCATCATGGCCCATAAAAGGAATTTCGCAGTGTCCAGGCCGCGTTTCAGAAACAGGCCATGGATTTTGATCCGATGGTCCTTTAATTTCACAATTTATGAATGATGATTGCTCATCTATGTTGTTTTGGTAACAGTGCCAATTATTTCCCTGACCCAAAGTTACTTTATTTGCCATTTTGACCTCCTTTTTCCTTTTTCAAAAAAAAGTCTAATGGATGAGATGTTTTTTTAACAAATGTTAAGTTGGAAAAATGTTCAAGCAACCTTAAGCCGAACGCTTCACAAGGGGATTAGCGCCTTCGGTGATGCACTCTTTGGTAATGACGATTTCTTTGATGGTAGGGTCGGAAGGAGCTTCGTACATGAGGTTGAGGAGGAGGCTTTCGACAATCATTCGGAGGGCGCGAGCGCCGGTTCCTGTTTCTTTAGCTCGTTCTGCCATGGATCGGAGGGAGTCAGGGGTGAATTGAAGGTTGATGCCTTCTTCTGCAAAGAGCTGCTGGTACTGCTTGACGATCGCATTTTTTGGTTTTTCTAAGATTTCAACGAGGTCTTCGATGGTAAGTTCGTTGCAGTTGGCGATGCTGTTGAAGCGACCGACGAATTCAGGGATCATTCCAAACTCAATGAGATCTTCAGGCTCTACTTTTGAGAGGAGGTAGTTGGTTTCATGGGCATCAAAGACGTGGGTATCGTCCGCGCTAAAACCGATGGTGCTGCGGCCGAGTCTTTTTGCGATGAGTTTATCGAGGTGGACAAAGGCTCCTCCTACGATAAAGAGAATATTCTCGGTGTTCACCTTAATATATTCTTGGTTAGGATGCTTGCGGCCTCCTTTAGGAGGAACGTTGGACACGGTGCCTTCTACAATTTTAAGAAGGGCTTGCTGAACTCCTTCTCCGGAGACATCGCGCGTAATAGAGACATTTCCTGTTGTTTTGCGGATCTTATCGATCTCATCGACATAGATGATGCCGACTTCTGCGCGTGCGACATCGTAATCAGCTGCTTGCACAAGTCGGAGGATGATGTTTTCAACATCTTCGCCGACATAGCCAGCTTCTGTAAGGGTCGTAGCATCTGCAATGGCAAAAGGAACATCCAAGATTTTAGCAAGAGTGCGGGCAATCAGCGTTTTACCGGAGCCTGTTGGCCCCAAAAGAAGAACGTTGGATTTACTATAAGAAACATCCATCTCCTTACCTAAGGAGCGGACTCGTTTATAATGGTTATAAACAGCAACAGAAATCGTGATCTTGGCTTTATCTTGACCGATTACATATTCATCGAGCCGCTCTCTGATTTCTTTGGGCTTTAAAAGGCGGAGCTCATGATGGACAGGTTTTTTTTCGATGATGTCCATGCAAAGTCTTGCGCATTTATCACAGATAAAAGCCTGCGGTCCGGAGATGAGTTTTTCAACAGCTTCTTCGGATCTTCCGCAGAAAGAACAGGTGGCGGGTTGTCGATCTTTTTTTTGTTCGGTCATATATTTTAAGGTGCGACGAGCGCAGGGCTTGGGGTGGGGGTTGGTTTTTGGGGTTGTGTTGCTACTTTATCAATCAGTCCGTAATTCAAAGCTTGCTCAGGGTTCATGAAAAAGTCTCGGTCGGAGTCTTTCATAATTTGATCGATTGATTTTCCGGTGCATTCACTTAAGATGTTTGCACAAATCATTTTCATTACGTCCATTTCTTTGGCTTGCAAAAGAATGTCGGCAGATGTTCCTCCAACTCCTCCGTGGGGCTGGTGGATCATGACGCGGCTATGTGGGAGAGCAAAACGTTTTCCTTTTGTTCCGGCAGCAAGCAGAAGAGAGCCCATGGAAGCTGCTTGTCCAATGCAATAGGTGTTGATGTCATACCCCATGAACTTCATGGTGTCATAAATCGCAAGCCCGGAGGAGATATAACCGCCTGGAGAGTTAATATAGACGCTGACATCTTTTTTAGGGTCTTCTGCTCTTAAGAAAAGGAGCTGGGCGATAACTGTATTGGCAACAGCGTCGTTAATATCGGTGCCGATGAAGACGATTCTGTCTTTTAAAAGTCTAGAATAAATATCCATGGCGCGTTCGCCACGGCCTGTGTCTTCAACTACATAAGGAACGGTGTACATCTGAGGTCTTTTTCTTTGGTCCATAATTTCCTACTTCTAAAGCTAGTTTGTTGTTCTAGCTTATCTTGCAGATCGGAGTTTTATTGTGCAACTCTCAAGCTTGTTTTGCGTGGGCGATAATATGGTCTTCTGCTTTTTCAAGTAAAAGTCGTGAAAAGGCTTCGGCTTGATGCACTTCTGTATTTCCTTGAGGATGGACATCTCGTCTTTCTCCCAAAAGCATATTAAGTGGAGTATCAACAATTTTTGGAACATCATTAGGGGAAATATTGATTTTTGCATCGGCTAAAATTTTGCGACAGAGATAGAACATGCGAACGGCTTTTTCAGATTGCTCGGCAATCGATCCAACGGTTCTTTTTTTAGCTTCATTGGTCATGCTATTCCAATGCTGAGCGTATTCAGAATCTTGGAGGAGCTGCTGCATGCGGAAACGGACTTCTCGATCAATCAAACTGCCGGGCACATCGAATTTAAAGTCGTTCAGAAGAGCTTCAGAGACTTCTTCACGCATTTTTTCTTTCACATGGCCATCTGCTTTATCATTGAGAAGTTTTTCAATGTTTTTTCGCATCTCTTGAACGGATGATACACCCATTTTTTTAGCAAACTCATCTGTAAGTTCAGGCAGTTTTGCAGTCTCAACATCAATGATTCTGACGCGGACTTTTTTAGGAGTGAGATCTTTATTTTTTTCTTTAGCATCTGCATCGGGAACGCTTGTTCCTTCGAGTACTTCGCCGCGCTTATGGCCTAAGATGAGATCTTTCATCCACTTTGCCATAGACCTATCTGTCACTTCAAAGCGCACTCCAGAAAAAAGTGGGCGTGCAGGCTCTTCTTCAATGACATCAACATCTAATAGGACAAAGTCATTTTCTTGGATAGGACGGCCGTCAACTCTTTTCCATTCTGCAAAAAAGAGCTGCACTTGGCGAATGGTCTCTTCGACTTTTTCATCATTGACTTCAGGACGTTCGACTTTTTTAAGTGTGATAGTTTGAGGATCGATAGTGGGGATTGTCGGCTCTGTCTCAAAAAATAAGATCAGCTTTGCACCCTCTTGAAGAGATTGGCTTTTCATATTGTAGCCGATCTTAAGTTCATTATTTAGAACGGGGATTTTGCACGCTTTTATAGATTCACGAAAGCTAAGATCGGAAACTATTTTTTCAAGCTCGGACTCGACTTGCTTCGGATAATTTTTTTCGATGAGGTTTTCTGGAGCTTTCCCTTTTCTGAATCCGGCTATTGTGACTTCTTTGCCGACGAGTTTAATAGCTTTCTTGTGAGCTTCTTGAACAATAGAAGGGGCGGCTTCAACTTCAAGCTCAACTTTGCAGGCAGGCTTGAAATGAGCTTTGATTTTAACGAGGTCGCTTGAAAATTCAAGAGGAGCGGCTTCCGCCACAGCTTTCTGTTCCATTCGTATTCCTTATATAATAAGTAAGCGGGTGATGAGGCTCGAACTCACGACCCTCACGTTGGCAACGTGATGCTCTACCACTGAGCTACACCCGCAGTACGAGTCAACGACTAGGTTATTCAGACCTCAGACGTTTCGCATAGCGGCTTAGTATAGAGGTAATAGAACTTTTTCGGCAACACTCACAAATAAAAAAACATTTTTGTTGCAGGACTTTTTTAAAAAGGGTAAAACAAAAGTTCAACGCAAAGACAACGACGCAGGAATATGTAAGGACTAAGCAAATGCTGAATTTTAGAAAGTTGAGACAAGATTTTGCTTCCGGAATTGTCAAGGAAGGAAAAGATTTATTTGACAAACAAAAAGTCGTCTCGGCCAAAATTTTACATTTAGATAACCGTGTTGTTCGCATTAGCGGACGGGTTCAAGGCCAGTACGAAAATCATTACGAAAGCGAAATTGAAATTGATCGAGTCGATTGTGAAACGGTCGATTCAGATTGCGACTGTCCTTATAACTACGACTGTCAACATCTTGCAGCCTTAATTTTCTATCTGGAAGAGCGTCTAGACGAGATCATGGTAAACTATTCCAAAGAGAATAGTTTAGAGGATCTGGCCGATAAGCATGAGCTGGATGCTACAGAAAAAAATGCACTGATTGAGAAGTTTAAAGAAGCAGAATCTAAACAAACGATTAAGCAAGAAGAGCTTTTCCAAAAGCAGCTCTTGCAAGAATATGTTTTCTCTTCGGAAATGCTGGCGGTATCGCCATTTTTTCGCCCTCAAGAAAAATATGAAATTGATAAAGCCGAAGCCGCTTTTGTCTTTCAACTTCCTCAGAGTTTAGATGGAAGGCTTCCTGTCGAACTGATCATCGCTCTTAGGCTTCCGTCGCGATCCAAGCCTCTTCATATTCCTTATGTAAAGAAGTTTTTAGAATCTTTAAGGTATGAAGAGCCGCTTTATGTGGGCAGTAAAAGGTACTCTTTTTCACTCAAGTCGTTTTCTCCGCTTCAAAGCGAGCTTTTAGAGCTGATTATGCAACAGGCTCGCTTCCAGGAGCAGCCGACGACAGAAAAAGGTCATCGCATTGCGCAAATCGATTTGGAATTATTCGGGGTCATGCTCGCAAAAACCTATGAAGGCGCCGTGAAACCCTATCTAGAAAGTGGATTTAATCCTCTAGAAGAGGAGCTTCCTGAGCTGCCGGGTCTTTTTGAAACCTCGCTTGAGAATCCGCTTCGATTTTCTCCTCAGTATGCAGGGCTAAAGTTCATTTTAGAATATTTAAAACCGCCCGTCTCAAAGATTTTGATGAGGTCTGCACTCATTGTAGATCAGAAACAAATCAATGTTACAGAAGCTAGGCTTCTTTCTTGCGCAGAGCCCGGAATGATCTATCAAAATTCTTACTATCGCTTCCCTAAACATATTTCGCGATTGCATCTTAAGAACTTGAAAACTTTAGATGATTTAACTCTGCCAGAGCCTCTTTTTGGTTCGTTTGTGGAAAACGCAATGCCGCAAATGGCACAATTTGCAACGATTGAAAATCCCGGGGCAATCAATGGCTTTGTCACGCTTCCGTATGTAGAGCCTGCAAAAGCAACCTGCGACATCGTTTATTTAGATGGTGAGCTTGAAGCAACTCTTTTCTTCCATTATGATGACAATAAGATTCCTGTAGCGCCGGGTCAGTTGACTTTTGAGCATGCAACATCTTTTGTAACGCCCTCCGGGATTTTAGCTCGCAATCTGGTCGATGAAAGAAAGCTCACGGATGAGCTTTTCCAAGATTTTATCTTCAATCCGGATGAAAGTCATTTTATCACAAAGTCTGAGAAAAAGATTGTGGAGTTCATGACTGATGTGATTCCACGGTATCAACATAGGGTGACATTTAATTGTCCGCAAAATCTTCTTGATCAATTCATTTATGATCAAACCGAATACAAAATCCATCTTTCACACACAGACCGTGTAGATGTGTATAAGATAGATCTACAGGTGAAGGGAGCGCTCAAGGGAATTAAGATGGATCTTCTTTGGGAATGCATTGCATCCAAAAGAGCTTATCTTGAAATGGAAAACCCGCGCAATCGAGGGAAGAAAGAAGGGTCAAAAATTCCTAAGATTTTGGTGCTTGACCTTGAAAAGATGGGAGCTCTTGTTCAACTTTTTGATGAGCTTGGCATCGATGTATTAAATGACCATGTTTTAGAAAGACCGCTTTGGAGCCTTGCTAATATCGATGGATCGCAGTTCAAGGGGCTTCCTGTTACATTTTCAATTTCGGATAAACTCGTTGACATCAGAAAGCAAATGCTTGGAGAGAAAAAACTTTCCTACACGCCTGTACCGGATGATATTCAAGCCAAGCTAAGACCTTATCAAGCAGAAGGGGTCAACTGGCTTGAGCGTTTGCGCATGATGTATCTCAATGGAATCCTTGCCGATGATATGGGACTGGGGAAAACGCTCCAAGCCATCGTTGCGATTGCTCAATATAGGCTCAAGAAAAAAGGGCTGACTCTCATCGTCTGTCCGACATCGCTTCTCTATAACTGGAAAGAAGAGTTTTCAAAATTCGATCCGCAACTTAAAGTGCTTGTCATCGATGGCATTCCTTCGGCCCGTAAGAGGCTGATTGAGAATATGAACAAATACGATGTCGTCATCACCTCGTATACCCTTCTTCAAAAAGATGTGGAGCACTATAAACAAGTTTCTTTCGGCTACATTATCCTGGACGAAGCTCAGCATATTAAAAACCGCGGGACGCGTAATGCAAAATCAGTGAAAATGATTCCTGCAGAGCATCGTCTGATCTTATCAGGTACTCCTATTGAAAATTCCTTGGATGAAATGTGGAGCCTGTTTGACTTCCTCATGCCTGGCTTCTTAAGTTCGTATGATCGGTTTGTGGAAAAATATGTCCGTGTAACAGGGGCAGAGCAGACTAAAAATCTGGAATATCTTCGCAAAAAGGTTGCACCGTTTATTTTACGCCGCATGAAAGCCGATGTATTGCAAGACCTTCCGCCTGTTTCAGAAATTGTCTACCACTGCCAGCTCTCCGACATGCAGCAACAGCTATACCGCTCTTACGCAGAATCTGCACGGAACGAGCTCGTCAAACTGGTGGAACGCGACGGGTTTGACCGTGTACAGATCCACGTTCTTGCAACACTAACGCGTTTAAAACAAATTTGCTGCCATCCGGCGATTTTTGCAAAAGAGAAAGCAGAGCTTGGAGATTCATCTAAGTATGACATGCTCATGGAGCTTTTACAAACCC
>JAGOLG010000117.1 GCA_017994195.1 Rhabdochlamydiaceae bacterium | reverse complement strand
TCGTGGATCTCTAATATGAACCAAGAATTTAAGGAGCAGCGATGAAGAGGATATGCAAGTTTTGAAAAACTTAATTCTTTTATCAACCTTGGTTTGCTCAGGCTGTAGTGCTCAAGACACTCCTCCTACAAATCAGACTAAGTCATTTTTCCAGGCAAGTCAAAAACAGCCGTATCATCTATCGATCGGAGCTGTTCTTTTTGACCAAAATGGCCGTATTGCCTGCCACCATTTTAAGGAAATATCGGGTCATAAAGACATCTATATTTTGATGCGAGAAAGTATGGAAAACAATGAGACGCCTCTAATGACATTACATCGGGGTCTGAAGGAAGAGTTTGGGGCGACAGCCCAACCTGTGGCCTTCTTGGGATCTTTGTCTGGATATCTTACTGATGCTCGTCTTCCTTTTGATAAAACAACTCTCTACGTGGCTTGCGAGCTAACCCACTGGAATCCTGAAGAGCGAGATCTGAGCGATCCTGAAGCCAGCAGTACCATCGAATGGATTGAGCCCAATGCTTTAATTGCCCTCATGGAGAAACAGGGCGTTCGATTTAAACATCGCGTCGATGCCGATGAGTCAGAAATCATTAAAAGAGCGCTGCCTTATTTTCAACCTAGAACTGAGTGAAATGACCTTAAATCAGCATACGCCCGATGTCAAGGAGGATAATGGCACGCATTATTGAAGTTGTTCCCTATAATTCCCAGTGGCCGCAAATGTTTGAGGCCGAAGCCAAGCTCATCAAAAAAGCACTGGGGGACAACTGCATTGCCATCCACCATATTGGCTCTACCGCCATTCCCGGACTTAGCGCAAAACCTGTCATCGATATCCTTCCGGTAGTTAAAAGCCTTATTGACGTTGATAAAAGCGTAGAAGCAATGGAACAAATCGGCTATGAAGCGCTGGGAGAATATGGCATACCGCTTCGCAGATTTTTTCAGAAAGGAGGCGATATGCGGACGCATCATGTGCATGTATTTGAAAAAGGCAATCCCTTAATCCTCCAGCATCTGAAATTTCGCGATTGGCTTATCTCCCATCCCGACGATGCTAAAGCTTATCAAGAACTCAAACTAAAACTTGCCTCAAAGTTTTCAAATGACAGCGAAAGTTACGTCAAAGGAAAAGAGATCTTCATCCAATCGATAGAAACCAAAATCGAGAAAAACTCTAGCTTGAGTTAAATGCAAAAGTCTTATTACTCTTGACCCACAATTTTGGAGGAGTGTTATGGCAAGTGCTATTTCGGTCTATGAGAGAGTAAAGCAATTTAAAGATGATTACGTTAAAAATGGTGGAAAGATTGAGAACTATCAAGCGGAACAATGTATCGTTGCAATAGATGAAAAACTAAGACAATCAATCGAATGCACCGGTTTTATGGGAGCAGGCAAAGGTTTTATTCTTCGAAGTGAAACCTCATATTCTCTAGAAGCTCCAGCTTTTATTGCAGCCAATATTTTGACTATCCTTGCCAGAAATGCCTTGAACCTAGGAGTGAAAGGCCGTGGAGATCACCCTCACCCTGTGCAGATTTATGCACCACAGCTCTTTAACATTTCAGCACCGCATATATCCATTGGTGATGTTCATTTCTTAGAGCAACCCTTGAAAGGGGTTTTGGCATGCGAGAAATTGACTCTATCAAAAACCACTGAAGAAGATCCTGAGCATTTTGAAGTTGTAAAAAGCTGGCTCAAAAATGATACCACGGAAGTAGAATTCTCTGTTCTCTAATTGCAGAAATGCCCTACGATTAGAAAATTTAAGGAGATTTTATCACTATGAAAACATTGCTTCTACTTGTACTTACAATCGCAAACCTGACCGCTTATTCACATACACAAACGCTTAATCAGCTCGTCTATGAAATTCGAAATCCCCAAACTGATCCTGTTCATTTTCGCAAAGCTTTAAAAACGATCGGCGAATATTTAGCTTTGCAAGTTCGAGAGGAGCTTCCCTCACAGGAAGTGGCCATTCAAACTCTTCTTGGCGTGGAAGCTAAACATTCCTTACTCCACGAAACTCCGGTTCTAGTAACGATTCTTCGTGCAGGACTTCCTCTCAATGCAGGGGTTCAAAAAGTTTTCCCCAATGCCGAGGTTGGCTTCATTGCAATGTCTCGCAATGAAGAAACACTCATACCAAAAGTCGATTATATCGCTCTTCCTGATCTAAGAAATCAAACAGTGATCATCGTGGACACCATGCTCGCTACCGGGGGCTCTTTACTAGATGCCATTAAAATTGTTGAACGCTGCGGGCCGAAAAAAATCTTCGTGATTGCCGCCCTGGCCGCCGTTCCCGGAATAGAGCGCATCACCCAATACAACCCAGCTGTTAAAATCTTTGCGGCCGCAATCGACCCCATCCTCAATGAAAAAGGCTACATCGTCCCAGGGCTTGGCGATGCCGGCGATCGCTCGTATGGGAAAAAATGTTGTCTGCAAGATGAGAAATAGAAAACGTCTTATCAAAAACAGGACCAACAATGCTTGACATTGAACAGCAACCATTGACTGAAGCTCTAAAAAGATATATCTATGCCGGTTTTAGTCGGCATGCCATTGCTATGACTGGCTATGATGAAATATCTGACCCTGTAGCATTTATAGCTATGGATGCAGAAGTTTTGGCGGGCGCAATTGTTGTCGCGAAATTTTGGGGCGCCTTGCATGTGAAGTATGTTTACGTGGACGATGCTTACCGCGGCAAAGGCCTTGCGACCCGTTTAATGAAACAGGCTTTTGCATATGGCCGGGAAAATAAATGCCCCTTTGCCTTTGTTGAAACTATGAGTTTTCAAGCGCAGGGATTTTACCAAAAAATGGGATTCTCTTTAGAATTTACTCGTTCCGGATATATACACGGGACATCGTTTCATTACCTTCGGAAAGATTTATTAGCCGTATAGAGAAAAATATTCCATGTCTAAAATGCACGCAGATGAGTTTGAGATAGATATCGCGCTTGTTCAGCGATTGCTTTCAAGCCAATTCCCCGAGTGGGCTACCTTGCCGTTACAACCAGTTCCTTCAGCCGGAACAGATAATGCTCTGTTCCGACTTGGAAAGGATATGGTCGTGCGTCTTCCCCGCATCGATTGGGCAGTCGGTGACGTAGACAAGGAATGTAACTGGCTTCCTAAGATCGCACCGTTTCTGCCTGTTGCAATTCCTAGCCCTATTGCTAAAGGAACTCCAACAGAAGAGTATCCATGGCCTTGGTCCATCTATCATTGGCTTGAAG
>JAGOLG010000048.1 GCA_017994195.1 Rhabdochlamydiaceae bacterium | reverse complement strand
GCAAGACCTGCAGCAGAATTCTTTCCTACAAGCATGTTAAGAGTTTGAATGACGACATTAAACTAAGACAGGCTAACCCATTCCAACTTTATATGTTTCGAGCTTCTAATTATATTTGCTGGCTTAAAATCTCTTGCGCGGTTTTGAAATGGAGCTTGCCGACTTTTTCCAGGATGCTTCGGCCTTCTTTCTGGACGAGTTTACGTCCAGCGGCAATAACAAGCGAAGAGGCGCCCTTTGGAAGTGTGAGGCCGACATCTTTACTTAAGGCGTCGATGCCATCGACAAAAGCAGCTCTTGCCATGATGGAGGCGGCAGCAACGACGGGATCTTCTTCGGCTTTTGGTCTTTGAGTGAGATCGATCCGGATGCCTTTTTTTGCAAGGGCTGCTTCGACGAGCGATTCTTTAGCGAATTGGTCGATGAGCGCTTTTTGACAGCCGGTTTTTTGAACAAGCTCTGCAATGGCGGTCGCATGACCCCAGGCTAGCAGCCTGTTGAGGTTTTGAAAGCTTTGATACATTTCGTTGTATTTAAGGGGAGAAATGCGAATAACCGTCGCAGCGGTCGCAGCTCGTATTTTAGGAGCAAGAGCAAGCATTGTTTTATCGCTCATCTCTTTGCTATCTTTGACGCCGAGCTTTAGAAGCTCTTTGATTCCATTTTCGTCAGCATAAACAGCTCCGATGCATAGCGGTCCAAAAAAATCGCCTTTGCCGGCTTCGTCGACTCCAATATGAGGGGTGAGGTCGACGCTGACTTCCGGATAGCTATAGGAGACATTTTTCAAAATTTCAGGTTCAAGATAGAATGAAATAAATTCGTCTTTGCCTTTTCCCTGAACGGTGATCTTGCCGCTGGTGTAAAGCGTACAGGAAACCCCGGGCTTATTAGCTGAGAAGAGGGTGTAAGGCGGTTTAGTTAAAACAAAGCCTTGGGATTCAAGATCTTCTTGCAGTTTAGGAGCTAAAGCTAAATCGATGGTCGCAACAAATGTATTCATGTTATAAGTAATGGTAACATAACCTTTTTGTGGGGACAAGGTGTTTAAAGATCGAGAAGATGCGGGAATAAAACTGGCAGCTTACCTTGAAAAGTATAAAAGAAGAAAAGATTGTATTGTGCTCGGGCTGGCAAGGGGTGGCGTCGTAGTGGCGGCAGCCGTAGCCAAAGCGCTTGAGCTTCCTTTGAGTGTAGCTACCCCTCGTAAACTCGGCGCGCCGGGAAATCCTGAGCTGGCAATTGGCGCTGTTATGGAAACGGGAGAGCCGTATTTGAATGAGCCTCTCATCCAAGCGCTGGGAGTATCAATAAAATATATTAATAGTGAAATTGAACGAGAGCGCAAGAGGTCCGCAGAAAGGTCTCAACTTTTTACCAAAAAGAAACCTCTACTAAAGGACAAGACCGTCCTACTTATCGATGACGGCATTGCGACGGGTGCTACAATGTATGCATCTATCGAATCGGTTAAAAAACAACAGGCGAGCGCAATTGTCGTAGCTGTTCCTACAGGTCCGAGTTCGACAATTGAGATCTTGCAAGAGCAGGTGGATGAAGTTGTTTGTTTGGAAACACTGGATTTGGGAAGTGTTTCATGTGCATATGAAGATTTTTCAGAAGTTCACGATAAAGATGTGATTGCACTTCTGGCCTGAACTAGAGTATATTGAACCAAAAAAGGATCTTTTATGAATGAAGAGCTGAAACGACTTGGCGAGACGCTTAAAATTAAACGGCATGAGAAAAATTTATCTCTCAAAGAAGTGGAAAACGCGACATCGATTCGCGAGTCTCATCTTGAGTCTATTGAACAGGGGACGATCACCGATCATCTGGCCGGTATTTATGCCCAAGGATTCACAAAACAATACGCTACTTTTTTAGGACTGGAAGTGGACCGGCTTATGAAAGAAAATCCGGGAGCCTTCCATCTACCGAGTGAAAGGCATGAGTTTTCTTATGGTATTGGAACTTTGGAAAAACGTGGAAGCCAAAGTGGCGGGGTCAAGTGGTTTCCTAACATCTTGTGGGCAGGATTGTCTGCAGTCGTATTGATTTCAGCTTGGTACTTAGCAAAATTCCTAGGGCTCATGTGACCGACTCTTTTAAGAATCGGCTCGCACAAGAAAAATCTCCTTATCTGCAACAGCATGCTCATAATCCAATCGACTGGTATCCATGGGGGCCGGAGGCTTTTCAAAAAGCGAAAGAGTTAGACCGCCCCATTTTTCTTTCTATTGGGTATGCGACATGCCACTGGTGTCATGTCATGGAGCGCGAGTCATTTTCAGATCTTGAAACAGCAAAATTTTTAAACGACCATTATATTTCAATTAAAGTCGATCGTGAAGAACATCCAGAAGTTGACAGTCTTTATATGGACTTTGCTCAAATCTTGATGGGTGGTGGAGGCGGATGGCCTCTAAATTTGATTTTAACTCCGGATCTTAAGCCGCTTCTTTCATCGACATATCTTCCTCTTAAACCGATGCGGGGTCTACCTAGCTTTCTGGAATTTATCACTCAAGTAAAGCAATTATGGGATAGCCCGGAGAAAACTGATCTGATGGCTCAATCTGAAAAAATCGTTGAAGCGTTCAATCAATCAACGAATGCTGCAGGCGAGACTCTTCCAACAGAGCAGACCCTTCAAAAAGCGATCGATGTTTTTTTTAGCGTAGCAGATCCGATCCACGGTGGTCTGAAAGGGGAGCCGAAATTCCCTTTGGGATTTCAAGCAGAGTTTTTACTCCTTTGGTCTAAGCTCCGCAATGATAGCCGCGCGCTGTACTATGTAAAATTAACACTCGATACAATGCAGCGAGGCGGCATCTATGATCATTTAGGGGGCGGGTTTTCAAGATATGCTGTCGATGAAGAATGGACGATTCCTCACTTTGAAAAGATGCTCTACGATAATGCTATAATAGCAAGAGCCTATACCCAAGCATGGAGATGTACGGATAATCCGGTTTATAAAGCCACTGCTACTGAAACACTCGATTATCTGCTACGTGACTTGATGCATGCAGAGGGCGGTTTTTATTCGGGCGAAGATGCCGACACCGAAGGCAAGGAAGGGATTTTTTATACTTGGACTCCTGAAGAGGTCCAAGCGGTGATTAAAGATGATGACGCCGACCTTTTTTGTGCCTACTATGATGTCACGCAGCTGGGGAATTTCGAAGGACGCAATATATTGCATATTGATCTTCCCCTCGAAGAGTTTGCAAAAGCAGCCCAAATTCCTATCAAAGAAGTTGAAGAGGGGCTTGCTAAAGCTAAAAAGCTGCTTTTCGAGAAAAGAAATACGCGTCCAAGGCCAACGCGCGATGCTAAAATCCTCACTTCCTGGAATGGGCTTGCCATTGATGTCTTGGCACTAGCAGGGCAGGTTTTTGATGAACCTAAATACATGGAAGCTGCGCTTAAAACTGCTCAGTTTTTAAAAAAAGAGCTTTGGAAAGCAAGTAAGCTGCTGCATCGATGGTGCGCAGGTGAAAGCCGCTTTGACGGGCTGCTAGAAGACTATGCTTTTTTAATCAAGGGTCTTTTAACCCTTTTTGAATTGGGCCAAGGAGAAGAATATTTAACCTGGGCCGCTGAGCTTGCAGGAATATTAGAGCGTGATTTTAAAGATATTGAAGGGGCGTTTTATCAAACAAATGATAGCGATACGCTGCTCATCCGAAAATGCGATTTCTATGATGGTGCAGAGCCCTCCGGCAATGCTGTCCATACGGAAAATCTTTTGCGTCTATATGCGATTACCAAAGATGAAAAATATTTGAGACAAGCCGAAGACATTTTAAAAGCAGCTCTGCCGATTATGCAGCAGTTTGCTCCGGCAGCTTTCTATCACTTGACCGCGCTTTTGCGGTATCTTGATAGCAATGCAGTTACGGTAAACATTACACTTGACTCTAGTGGCTCAAGCGGAGATGGTAAGCGCGATCTTCAAAAACTTCTAATGAAGCGGCTTATTCCTCACTTGGTAATAGTATGGAAAAAGGAAGGGGATTCAACGGCTGTTTCGATCTGCCGCCAAAACCTATGCGAACCTCCCTTGACCAAATACGATGAAATCGTCAAAGCTATAGAAAAGCTATAAGGATAAGGTATGGGTACGATTTTCACAGATCAAAAACGACCGATTGAAGAAGGATCGCAGCTCGGAGATTATACGGTTCTCAGGATGCTAGGCCAGGGTTCATTAGGAGCGACGTATTTATCTGAGCATCGTTTTTTGAAGAAAAATTTCGTGCTGAAAATATTAGATAGCACGCTTTGTGAAAATCCTGATTTTTTAAATCGCTTTGAAACAGAAGTCGCCATTTTAGCAACTCTGGATCATCCCAACATTGTAAAGGTTCATAACGTTTCAGAAGCGCAGGGGCATTATTTTCTTGTAACTGACCCTGTGATCGATGAAAAAGGTGAAGTTTATAATCTTTATGACTACTTGAAACAGCGAGGCGGCAGGCTGCCGGAAGACGAGGTGATTCAGATCGCTTCGCAGATCGCAAGTGCACTTGATTATTCGCATCAGAAAGGATCTGCCCATGATCCTTTTGCACATCGAAGCCTAAAGCCCTCCAATATTCTTATCTTCAAGAAAAAAAATGGCATCCAAGTCAAAATTTCTGACTTCGGCCTCTCCCGCATTTTAGGCTCGTCTCCCTATATGAGCCGTATTTATCAAACGATTGCCTCTAAAATCGGCGAACCTGCAGAAGCTCTTCCCAAAAAACATCTCTCATTCCTTCATCACTATCTCTTTTTGGCGCCTGAGCAACGATGGCAGCAATCTTCTACTTCCGCTGCGAAATCCGATGTCTATGCCTTTGGCGTGCTACTCTATTTCATTCTTACCGGTCACTATCCAGAAGGCGCCTTTGAGTCGATATCGTGCTTAGCTCCGCATTATAAGCTGGCGTGGGACCGCGTCATCCGTAAATGCCTTACTTTAGAGCCTGGTAAAAGACCCGATGGGCTTCAGGGATTGATCCATGAGCTGACAGAGACACTTGAGGCGCCTATGCCCCAGCAAGAAGCAGCAGCATTCAAGCCTGTTCTAAATCCTGCTGAAATCAAACGACCTGAATTTGATGCCGATCCCGGTGCTATTTTCCAAGTAGAAAAAACCATTGTTAAATACTTGCCCGAAGAGGAAGAGAAAAAAGATGTATCTCCTATTTTAAGTGAGATGGTCGTTTTACCCGGAGGCTCGCTTGAAAGGGGAAGCAATAAAGGCGGCCGCGATGAGATGCCTCGCCATCAAATCTCTTTAGATCCCTATGCTATTGACATCCATCCTGTAACCAACGAGCAATTTGGCAGGTTTCTAGATGAGATGGGTGGAGAAAAAGACCACAACAATAATGATATCATTCGCCTGCGCGAGTCCCGCATCAAAAGAATGGGCGGTAAAATCACCATTGAATCTGGCTATGGCAAACATCCCGTTGTTGGCGTGACCTGGTATGGGGCGACAGCGTACGCAAAATGGGTCGGAAAGCGTCTTCCAACTGAAGCTGAATGGGAAGTAGCTGCGAGCGGCGGGCTTCTTGATTGCATCTATCCTACAGGCAAAGATATTGACCGTACTCAGGCAAATTTCTTCAGCTCTGATACAACCCCTGTCTTAAGCTATCCTCCTAATGGCTATGGTCTCTATGACATGGCTGGCAATGTCTATCAATGGTGCCAGGATTGGTATGACTATCACTATTATAATCTCTCAGTTCAAGAGCCGCATAATCCCAAAGGGCCTCACCAAGGCGTCTACCGCGTCCTGCGAGGTGGCTGTTGGAAGAGCCTTAAAGAAGATTTACGCTGCTCTCATCGCCACCGCAATAATCCGGGGACTATGAACGGCACCTACGGGTTCCGCTGTGCTGCCGATGTGACAGATCATTAGACCTCTAAGACACGATTTGTTTTGGAAAAAGATGTTCTCTTATCAACTCGGATGCATTCTGCTGGATAAATTCGAGCTTTGCCAAAAAATCTTCAGAATTGTTTCTAGAAGTTACAAAAGATACAGAATAATAGTTGATCAACTGTTCTAAAGCTTTACTGGGAGCAATTTTCTCTAAAAGAGTTAGATTTTTTAACACGGCTTCCATTGTATGTAGAATGATCTTGTCAGTAGGATCCAGCTGGCTAAAATTGAAATCACAAAAAACAGACTCGGGTCGATCGGCATTAAGTGCAACCGGAGCATCGAGCATTATAAAAAGAGAACGATTTGGATGAAAGAGCTCTTTAGAAGGGAAAGATGTTAGGCGGTTATGGGTTAAATTTACTTTTTTAAGTGAAGCCATCTTACGAAACGGACAGTAAACTTCTCTAATATGGTTATTTTGCAAAGAGAGTGTGCGTAATAATTGAAGCCGTCTTAAGAAAGCAGGAACCTCTGTTAAAAGATGGCCTGAAAGAGTTAATTCTTTTAGATAAGAAAAGTATGTGATCTCAAATGGTATAAAAGATAGAAGTTCATTAGACGGTGTATTTTCACCAATGTTTAAGTCGAATATAGAGTGGATTTCACCGAGTTCTTCCGGTTTTCTTGAAAGCCATCTCCAAACGCGTTTCACAGTATCTAGCACCGATTCTTCATCACGGTGTGTATTCATAATGCTAAAGACAATATTGTCTCTCGCAAATGCAGGAAAAAAAAGCCTTCTGAAAATGTAAAGAGACCATAAGTTAATAAGCCTCTGATTCGAGACCAGACTAGCTAACTCGCCTTTAAAAACTAAGGAAATTTCGTCCGCTGTAATATTACTGGCTTGGTGAGGGGGAATCGCATGTTCATGTAAAATATTTTTAGAAACTCTATACTTGAGGAATAAAAGTATTTCTTTAAAATTCTCATAAGCGCTATCTGAACTGGGATAAAAACCGGTGCGCTCTATTAGTGGAGCATGAGCAATTAAAAATCTTTGGCACGCGCTTTCAGAGACAAACTCACGAAATAGATATGAAACCTGCCTAGTATGGACAATGTCTATAGGGGAAGACAGATAGCTTCCAATTTTCATATAAACAGTATCATTAAAAAACTCGTTTAATTCAGACCTATTAATAACAGCCATATAATTGGTATTAATTATTAACTAATTACAAATTAAATACAATTATATAATTGGTTGTAAAAAGAGCCTTGAAAAATAAATTTTAACACTTCATATCTAGGGATATAGGACAAGGAATCAATGGCTTCAAAACCAAACAGAAAAGATACGAGCATTGCCCAGCTGGATAAAGGGTCTCTCAAGAGGGTTTTGAATGTTTTCGATTTATTTGCCATTGGCTACGGAGACCTAGGCTCGTCGATTTACTATGCTCTTGGGATCACGGCCTTATTTGCTCTTGGCGCCACTCCCATGGCTTTTCTTCTGGCGGGCTTTGTCTTTATTTGTACGGCACTTTCCTATGCCGAAATGTCATCCACTTTCCATGAATCGGGCGGGTCTGCAAGCTACGCACGCCATGCTTTTAATGATTTAATTTCATTTACAGCCGGCTGGGGGCTGCTCTTAGATTACATTGTCACGATTGCAATCTCTGCTTTTACCATGGGTCCTTATTTGAGCTATTTCTTTCCTGAACTTAAAGACACCTATGTCCAAATTGGATTCACAGTTGCGGTGATTGTAGGGCTTTTAATGCTCAATACATTGGGCTCTAAGGAGTCTACTAGGACGAGCTTTTTCTTGATGATCTTTACTGTGCTGACACAGCTTGTTATTATTATAATCGGTCTTTTTAGCATTGAGGATTTTACAAAGTTTTTCACACAGCTTGCGATTAATAAACCTGGAGCTGCTTTTTCTCCGTCCTGGGCTGAGTTTTTTAAAGGGACGGCCATGGCGATGGTAGCTTATACGGGGATTGAATCGATTGCACAGCTCAGTTCTGAAACCCGCATTCCTGTTCGGACGATGCCAAGAGCGATTATTATCACGACGGGCATCCTAATTTTTATGTATTTTGGGCTGACTTATATCGGTTTTTCATTGATTTCACCAACTGATTTCGGCGTTAAATATGAGGAGCAGCCGATCACAGGAATTGTTGAAAATCTTTCGTGGGGGAGCACTCTCTTAACTCCATGGGTTGGCATCTTAGCGGCCATTACACTTTTTGTTGCCGCCAACGCCGGCCTCATGGGGGCCTCAAGACTGTCATTCAACATGGGCGAAAATTATCAGCTTCCTCGCTTTTTATACAAACTCCACCCTCGTTTTCGAACGCCCTATACAGCGCTTGCCTTTTTTGCTTTTCTTGCGATTGTGATTGTTGTCTTAAGCCGTGGACGGATGAGCTTTCTTGCTGATCTTTACAACTTTGGCGCTCAGATCGCTTTTTTTTCTACTCAGCTTTCTCTAATCATTTTGCGTATTAAGCGGCCTGATCTTCGGCGCCCATTTAAAGTACCATTTAATATCAAAATCAAGGGAAAAGAGATTCCGATTCCAGCTGTTCTTGGTGCAATCAGCAGCTTTGCCGTCTGGATGCTTATCATCATTACAAAGCCAGAGGGCAGGTATTTAGGATTTGCGTGGATTGGAGTGGGACTTTTGATGTATTTTGCCTACCGCAAAAAGCAGCGTATGACGGCAACAGGTCAGCTCCGCATCCAAAAAATTAAGATACCAACTTTTCAGCCCATTAAAGTGCATCAAATCCTTCTTCCGCTGCGCAGTGCAAATCAAACCGAAACAATACAAATGGCCTGTGAAATGGCCAAGCTCCATGGCGCTGAGATTACGGCGCTGCATATCATTGAAGTTCCTTTTTCACTGCCTTTGGATACATCTCTTCCGCATCGTGTCCAGCTTGCCGGACAAGTGCTGAAAACGGCTGAAGCCATTGCGCGAGAAGAGCAGGTAGGAATCACGCTTGAGGTGCTTCGCTCTAGAAACACTCCAGAAGCAATTATTGATCTTGCCCGGCTCAAACCCTTTGATTTAATTGTTTTAGAATCGCTGCAATCGGATATTCAAGGGAAGGGAATGGGGCGCATCATTTCTGACATTCTACCGCGCTCTCCATGCCGTATTTGGATTTGTCATCCGAAAGTAAATGGGGCGCAGCCTGTACTTCAGGATAGCGATTAAGATTTTCTATAGAAGGAATCGCAGATAATAGAATTTTGGTGTAGGGATGCTGAGGGTTTGCAAACACCTGTTCGGTGGGTCCTTTTTCAACAATTTTTCCTAAATACATGACAGCAACTTGGTCAGCGATGTATCGGACCATGCGAAGGTCATGCGAGATAAAAAGATAGGTCAGGCCTAGCTTTTGTTGCAGATCTTTTAGGAGGTTTACAATCTGGGCTTGAACGGATACGTCAAGCGCTGTGATCGGCTCATCGCAGATGATCAGGCGAGGGTTTAAGATGAGGGCTCTTGCAATCCCAATGCGTTGTCTTTGCCCTCCGCTGAATTCATGAGGATATCTCCAGCGGTGCTCGGGATTTAGGCCTACTTGGGTAAGAGCCTGGACGATGATGTCAGCATGAGAGTCAATGCCATGGATTTTAAGCGGCTCAGCTAGGATGTCTTCGATAGTCATGCGGGGGTTCAAAGAGGCGTAAGGATCTTGGAAGATGATCTGTGCTTCTTGCCGCCATTTTTTGAGCTCTTTAGGGGATAAAGCTAGAACATCAACACCATCGAAGTGTACAGAGCCTGCAGTCGGCTCGATTAACCGAAGCAGGAGCCGACCCAGTGTCGATTTTCCGCAGCCGCTTTCTCCAACAAGACCGAGCGTTTGTCCTTCTTCAATTTCTAGCGATACATTATCAACAGCAATCAAACTTCCACGGGAAGTTGAGAATTTTTTTGTGAGCTTACGCGCGATCAGCATGTTTTTTCCGCCCGCCAGCAGAGGCTTTTATGTTCAGGATTGACATCAAAAAGAGGCGGCGCCTTTTGCCGGCATTTCTCAAAAGCATACGGGCATCTCGGAGCAAACGGGCAGCCATGGATCTCTTCAGAGAGATCGGGAGGCGATCCTGGAATTGCAATCAGCCTTTGATTAAGCGTCAGTGAAGGAATCGATTTAAGAAGCTGCTCGGTGTAAGGATGCTGGGGTGCTCTAAAGATCTCTTGGATCGGCGCATCTTCAACGATTTGCCCTGCATACATGACAAGCACGCGATCACAGAAGGAAGCGACGAGGCTTAAGTCATGAGTAATGAGAATGGTGCTTTTATTATGTTGAAGGTCTTTAAGAAGTTCCATGATCTGGGCTTGCACGGTCACATCAAGTGCGGTTGTTGGCTCATCAGCAATTAAAAGGCGGGGTTTGGCTGCAAGCGCAATGGCGATTAGCACTCTTTGGCGCTGGCCGCCGCTTAGTTGATGAGGAAACTGCCTTAATCGAAGCTCCGGCTCAGGAATTCTAACTTCTTTTAAAAGCTCTAGTGCAATAGCTTTTGCTTGTTTTGAAGAGACATGGGGGAAATGGCGCTTATATCCTTCAGCTATTTGAACTCCAATTCGCGAGGTGGGGTTTAAAAACGTCAGAGGGTCTTGAAAGACCATGCCGATTTCTTTGCCGCGGATTTTTTGCAGCTCATGCTCTTGCATGCTGGAGAGAATCAGTTCTCCATATTTGATAGAACCGCCGGTGATTTCAATAGAAGAGGGGAGAAGCCCGATGATAGAACGCATGAGAATCGTCTTGCCGCTTCCCGATTCACCAACAATGCCAAGCCTTTCTCCATCTTTAAGTGAGAAGCTCACATTTTTGATGACTTTGTAGTTTTGGACCTCAATACATAAATCTTCAACTTCTAAAATCATAGTTTTAGCCTGGGGTCAAATGCATCTCTAATTCCATCGCCCACTAAATTAAAACAGAGCATCGTCAAGCTGATAAAACAGGCAGGAAAGGCAAGCCTCCAAGGAAAATACCGCAGGGCAGAGAGGCCATCGCTTGCCATCATGCCCCAGCTAGCAACAGGAGCTTGAATCCCTAAACCCAAAAAGCTCAAAAAAGCTTCAGCAAAAATCGCAGTCGGCACAGTAAACGTCATTGTCGTAATAATCGGCCCCATAGCATTCGGGAGAAGATGTTTGAACAAAAGCCTCCATTTACTAGCGCCGAGGGCAATAGCCGCCTGGGTATAGTCAAGCTCTTTGAGCTGCAGCATTTGCCCTCGCACAATGCGCGACATCGGGATCCATCCCGTGATCGTCAAAGCAATGATAATCGTCGTAAGCCCCGAGCCCATCATTACAGTCAGCAAAATCACAATCAAAAGATAGGGGATGGAATAAAGCACATCTGTGATCCTCATCATCAGCTCATCGAGCTTGCCGCCCCAGAGGCCTGCAATCGATCCATAGATCACACCAATAATCAGATCGATGGTAGCTGCGGTGATCCCTACAAAAAGAGAGATGCGAGCTCCCCACCAAATGCGAGTGAAAATATCGCGTCCCAGCTCATCAGTGCCGAACCAAAACTGCAAAGAAGGCAGCTGGTTTTTAAGAGGGAGATGAGTTTCATAATAGGTGTAGGACGTCAGGAGCGGCCCAATTGCCGCCATCACAAACAACCATCCTAGAATACAAAGTGCTGCAATAACCCGTTTTTGCGTAAGAAGCCTATGCCACGATCTGATCCAGTAACTATTCATGTGCACCTGTCTTAATCCGCGGATCTAACGCAGAATATATGATGTCGACGATAAAAACCGAGAGCATCAAAAAGGCGCTATAGAAAATAGTCAGCGCCATTATAAGAGAATAATCACGGTTAGCAACGCTCATAACAAACCACTGTCCAAGGCCCGGAATACCGAAAATCTTTTCAATGACAAAGCTGCCTGTTAAAACGTTAGCCGATAAAGGTCCTAAATATGAAATGACGGGAAGAAGCGTATTTCTAAGAGCGTGTTTTGTGACCACCTGGAAAGTTGAAAGCCCTTTTGCCCGCGCAGTTAATATGTAATCGTTTTGCAGCACTTCAACCATATTTGAGCGCGTCAGCCTTGCAACAATCGCTGTTGGAAATGCCGCCAAGGCAAGGGCCGGTAAAATCGATTGCTGGACGGTTCCCCATCTGGCCACAGGAAATAAATCGAGCTGCATTGCAAAAACGTATTGAAGAATCGTTGCCAGAATGAAGCTTGGCACTGAAATTCCAATGACTGCCGCCATCATTGTCAGCTGATCTTGCCATTTTCCCCGTTTTAAAGCGGCAATAGATCCCAAAATAATCCCAAGGGGGATGGCCAGACAAAGAGCTTCTAATCCAAGCGTCAAGGAGATCGGGAACCCATCGCTGATAATAGAATTGGCCGACCTTCCGATATACTTACATGAATACCCAAAGTCGCCGTGGATCACATTATTCAAATAAAGCTGATACTGATCCCAGATCGGT
>JAGOLG010000116.1 GCA_017994195.1 Rhabdochlamydiaceae bacterium | reverse complement strand
CAAATAGTTCTTTTAGCACTGCCCAAAGGGTTAGCTCTGCGCTGCCTCAGTTCAACAATCCTTCTTTACTCCGTAGGATTAATTGGACTTTCGCTTTTAAAGCTGCCTACCTAACCGCAGGCGTTGCCTACTGTGTCCATCACCTTTATCAAGCCTATCAATTGACACAGCATACTTCCTTCGGATTAGATGACCGCTTCAAGCTTGCTAAATGCCAAGCTTTATTCGCTGAAGCTCAGGAGAAAGACTTTGCAAATGCCAAGCCCTTGCTTCAACAGTGCGAAGATCTGCTAGCCTCAATCCCCGCTAATAAAACCTTTTCCTATGATAAAAACAGATTTTTAGTAGAACTGGCTCAGTATTACGCAGCACATGACCCGGAACATTCTTATCAAATGGCTTTGAACCTCTCATCTTCTCATGAACTCTTAAGAGTCGCTCGAAGCATTAAGCAGGCTCCAAATTTCGATACTGGTAGACTCAATGACCTCTTCGTACGAGCTTATACTACAACAATCCAAGAGTACAACCAGCCTGGTTGTTTAATCTTATCAATGAAACAGCATGAGATGTTAGAGTTTGCTAAAATTTTCCACTCGCTGAACAATCTCGAATTATCCAGCGAATGTATGACTAAAGCCTTGGAGCTAGCAAACGCTGAAGTAAATGATTTGGCCCGGTTTAGAGCATTTTGTCAAATTGTTCGATACTGTAAAGAAATAGGAAACGAGGATCAGATGAGATCTTCTATCGAAGCTGTCCAGGTGTTACTGAATGACAAAGCCGTCGGCGTAGATGCCATCGAAGCCCGCTTAAATTTAGCTAGTATCTTTTTCTTCCTTGAAAATTTCAGCCGTATGGATCAAGAGCTCGGGAAAGTTGTGTCATTGATAGGAGAAAATGATCCTCTAACAACCGTTAAAAACCTCTATCCACTCGCAAAACTCATCAGCATACTTAGAAAGAACGAGAAGACTCAATCAGCCTTTAAAGATTTTGAAGTTGAGCCTCTTATCGAAGGAGCTTTGACAGCTCTCGGAGAAGACAGGCGGAATCCTTTATCAGCTACAGATCGAGTTGAGGCTTATTTAGGAATTGCAAGCATCTATCAAGAAAAACTTCTGAACACTCCAGCTGAAAAAAATAAAGTGTTGAATAAGGCTCTTCAAGAGATTCAAAACTTGCCGGAGAACACTGACGAAGAAGTCAATTCTAAGATAGATTTACTCATGCGTCTTAGCTATCACTGTAAAAATGATGTCGATACAACGCGCCAGATCATCCTAAGCTTAGAAAACTTTTATGACCGATGCCCAGGTGAATTTGATCACACTTCTAGCCTTCGCTGGGAAAAACCTAGCTTTGGAAAGCAAATATTGCGGCTCTACAATAAAGCAAATCTGCAAGAGCGGGCAGCTGTATTTTTTCAAAAATATCTTTCAGACCTTCAAAAGACCAAAAGGGATAAGGACATATTTAATAAGATCAGCCGATTAGTCACGTATGCTAGCCACAATGTTGGTGTTGACGGTTACGATAATGTCGACCAGACCAGAGCCCAACTTGAAGCCGCTGAAGCTCTCCTTTCTCAAATTACGTCTTCTATCTCATACGAACACGCTTGTTCAATGATCATTCAAGGGTACTTACAAACCGACCGGCAAAAAGGTCTGGAGCTCCTTGAAAACTATGAAAATCAACAGGCAAGAAGCTGCGTGATCTCTGCAATAGCGATCCCTATTTTCATGGGAATTTTACATCTCTATCCTAAAACCGCTCCCTTTCTTTCTATAGGATCGTTTGCTTTCCGTTTATGGAGGGGATCCTTTTAAAATTCTCCTGGCGCAGAAACAGTGTAATGCGTTGCAATTTTAACCACCTCCAACCAGTATAACGAATAGATTTCTATCCCAATTGCCGCCTATAACCATACTCAAAGCGGTTGGTTAATGCTGGAAAAGAGGAAGTCCCCCCTCCCTCATAACCCGCTCATCGCTAGTTTAATCCCAGCCTGCCCCAATTTTCAGAAGTTGTATGCACTGGTTAACACTGATCTTTTCTCTCACTGCTGTATTTAATTTTAAAAATTGCTATGGTCTTGAAACGAAGCAAGAGGTCCATCCTTTGGAATTATCAGATAATGGGTCTCTCAGCCCCCTTGCCTATGCTGACCATTTTCGTGACGCCACGAAAATGGTCATTTGGTTCATAACCAGTTGTTTTACAGGATGCTATAGCCCGCTCAATGGCTACTAAAAAGTTCTCCCAACGCAAATACCCTAGAGGTTCTTGGAGATCCCGGGCAAACCAGAACTCAATTTCTTCGCCTGGGATATTCTGTGCCAAGGCATCAAAACGACTTTGTAACTTCTTAACGATTTCGCCTTGCACTAGATATCCTCCCAGGGTTATTCGCGCAATTTTTCCATAGGGTTAAGGGGAAGTCAATATTTTTATCAACATCCGGCACGACTACCCAACGGAAAGCAGTTTTTGCAACTCTTTTTAACGTTGTTAAGCGCATTGATTTTCGCATTTTTTCCGCAAACGAATTTATCTGAACCAAATCATATCTTCTTGCATGGGAAAACACAGTTCTGGTTTAATCTCTTTCGTTCAGAGCGATACTTAAAATGGGACTCATAACCCGCTCATCGCTGGTTCAATCCCAGCCTGCCCCACATTTCATCTTAGACAGATAAAGGTTAAGCATGCATTACACAATAGAGCATCAAAAAAAGAAATTTTTCATTGGACTTGAGCTCCGAACCAATAACGACGAATGTTCTTTCACAATGCCTGCTCATAAGGATAGATTCTTTAATGAAAACATTCCTTCGAAAATCCCCAATAAAGTTAATAGCAACATTCTTGCCCTCTATACGGACTATGAGGGAGATTATACGAAACCCTATTCATGGATTCTTGGCTGTGAAGTATCGAGCCTAGATACAATTTCTGATGGACTGGTTGGCAAAGTCATCCCAGAATCAAATTATGCTGTGTTTACAACTCAAGGAGAATTTCCCCAAGGATTGATTGCTGCATGGCAAGCGATATGGAAATCCAATCTACATCGGTCCTATACATGCGATTTCGAAGTTTATGGTTCTGGTTTCGATCCACAGAAAAATCCACAGGTGAAAGTTTACATTGCGATCGATCGTGGATCTCTAATATGAACCAAGAATTTAAGGAGCAGCGATGAAGAGGATATGCAAGTTTTGAAAAACTTAATTCTTTTATCAACCTTGGTTTGCTCAGGCTGTAGTGCTCAAGACACTCCTCCAC
>JAGOLG010000115.1 GCA_017994195.1 Rhabdochlamydiaceae bacterium | reverse complement strand
AAAAGCCGGTTCAAAAAACAGACGGTTTCAGATATAAAAATAAATGAGATTCCATTGCCTTTTGGGGCAGAATGTCAACATATGATGATCACGGGAACCACTGGCTCAGGTAAATCTAACGCTATGCATTCTTTGTTATTACAGATCCGCCAATTGGGACATAAAGCAATTATTGTAGATACCACTGGAGAACTCGTATCACATTTTTACCAGTCAGAAACCGATCATATCCTTAATGCTTTAGATAAAAGGAGTCGATCATGGAATTTATGGAAAGAATGCTCAAAAAAATCAGATTACGAGGAAATTGCGGAATTCTTAATTCCTAATGGTTCTTCGCATGAGCCCATTTGGACAGAAGGGCCACGAACTCTTTTTTCTGAATGTGCAGCTATTATTGCAGAACAAAAAGATCCGAGTATTAATGAATTACTGGAAATTTTAACTAAGGCCCCATTAAAAAAAACCGCAACATTTTTACAAGGTACGATTGCTGCCCCTATGGTTGATCCTAAGGTTGAAAAATCAGCGCTTTCGATTCGCATGATATTAGCATCTGTTTTACGATCTTTTGAATGCCTTGAAGACAAAGGAGCTGATTTTTCGATTGAACAGTGGATCCAAAATAAGAATAACAATGGTTGGCTGTTTTTATCTTGCTTAACCAATCAAAGAGCTTTAATGGGTTCTTTGCTTTCTATCTGGCTCTCAATTAGCGTTAAGGCGTTAATGAAAATGCAACCCGATCGAGATAGACGGGTTTGGTTTATTATTGACGAACTAGGAACTTTACAAAAACTTCCGATTTTGCTCACGGCGCTAGCTGAAGTCCGTAAATATGGTGGCTGTTTTATTATTGGTTTTCAGGACATTTGGCAATTAGAAGAAACCTATGGCAGAAATATTACACACTCACTGTCTGGTTTAACAGGAACCAAAGTGATTTTTAGAACCAGTTGTTCAATCACGGCGGAAAGAATGAGTAAAGCGTTAGGAGAGCAAGAAATTTTAGCGCCTTCTGAAAGTATTTCCTATGGCGCACATCAAATGCGTGATGGCGTTAACTTGAGTGGACAAAGAATGGACAAGCCTGTAGTATCAGGCTCAGATATTATGCAATTAAAAAATTTACACGCTTATCTTAAGTTACCAGAAAGTGCATCCATTGCAGAAATTGCATTCCCTTTTATAGAACTCCCAAGAATTTGTTCTGCTTGTGTAGAAAAACCCGTTCATACTGAAAAATTCTTAAAGGAGAATATCAGTTTTGATATGCCAAACAACTTGGACGAAGATGAACAAAAAACAAAATTAATATTAGAACCAATGCTTGTTACTGAGGAAGAGCTATCGCAATGATATTTTTGATTATCTATTAATCTGAGTTCTGGTTAAGCCAAGAAACCTCCGAAAGACAAACAATCAAATCTTGCGGCTAAGATGATTAAGATCTCTTTAACAAGGAAAGGCCATGCAGCATGCAGTTTATGTCGAAGTGGTATAGTTAACAAACTATCATTTCTCCAAAGTTGGATTGAAATGGATAAAAAGTTATTTAACTACACTATGTGAATGGTTTCAATAATGCTATTGACAGTTAAACGTAGTACAATTGCTTAAAGCAGCACGAAATAAGTTTCAAATCCAAAAACTTTTGGGTGAATTTTAGAATTAAGGAATATCTCAATGATTGATGCAAAGTACGATGATTCTACCGGAAGCGCTGAGACTCAAGAACTCATTCAGGGTCTTAAATCTTTTGGGCAGGGCGGCGAATATGCTGATCCGACAACAGACACAGCCTTTGTGTGACGTGAAGTCGTCTGTTGAATTGTTCAACAAGAAATTAGCTTGAACCGAGTGTTTTGCCACTCGTACCCTACCAGGCTGCATAATAGCAGTAATGTTTTGTGCAAAGCGTCTGGGACAACGAACCTGCAAAAGAAAGCAGCTTAATCCGTGAGGAAAAAGCGATGCTGCAAGTGCTAAGGCGGCATGGGGACTAGGGTAATATGGTATGGATAGCATAAGCAAACAATCGTAAGCTCCGTGATGTCGTACGAGCCAAAAGCACTGATAGGCTTGGAACCAAAAGGTAAGTGGGCGGTTATCAAAATGAAGGCGTTTGATACGCAAACAAAGTCTCACCGGAGTATAGATTGATCCTAACCCATATGGAGTTAACAGACGGAACATGGAAACCCCTTATGTCTGCGAGGAATTACCTAAGCAAGGCTAATCGTAAGAAAGGCTGATAGGCATGAGGGAATGGGAGGGTGGAAGAAGTGAAAGCCGCTCTGTAATGGAGAGGATACGGGTTTAAATGTTACCCGGCTCGAAAGAGAACCCACGTCCACCTGGTCAACTTGGACAAGAGCGTTTGAGAAACCTGCAAAGAAAGGAAACAAGCAGATGATTGCAGAGAAAAACTCGGCAAGTGCGTCTTTCGACGTAAACTGGAAAGCGATTAATTGGTCGCGTTGCCAGCTAAACGTTCGCAGGCTGCAAGCTCGTATTGTTCAGGCAACAAAAGAAAGGAGATGGGGCAAGGTTAAATCCTTGCAACGGATCCTAACGCATAGTTTTAGTGCTAAAAGTTTAGCAGTGAAACGTGTGACGACAAATAAAGGAAAATGGACTTCTGGTGTAGATGGCGAAGTTTGGTCAACAGAGAAGAAAAAATCTGATGCCATCGTGAGTTTAAGACGAAGGGATTATCAAGCTCAACCATTAAGGAGAGTCTACATCCCTAAGTCTAACGGTCAAAAACGTCCGCTGGGTATTCCCACTATGAAAGACCGAGCGATGCAGGCACTTTATCTGATGGGATTAGAACCGATTGCAGAAACAATTGGAGATAATCACTCATATGGATTTAGAGCTTGCCGTGGAGCGGCAGATGCCATGAGTCAAATATTTAAAACTTTGGCGGGGTGGCAACAAAGGTCGCAGTGGATTTTAGAAGGGGACATCCGGAAATGTTTCGACTGTACATGTTGATACTCCTATAAAAAACGTGGGTTCTAGAACTCACTTCTTGCTTCTCTTGAGGGACTTTAATAGTTTAATGGTTTCTGGCTTATCTGCAAATAAATATTTGTGCTTCACTTTGTCATTGCACTGATCAACTTTTATTTGTCCATTATGAATACGATCATAAATCCAATGTATGGGGACTCTAATGCGCTGTGCTACTTGAGTGACACTGAGATAACCTGAAACTTTAAAAGGATGCGATTGGCTTTTTTTTCTAAAAATCCCGTTCTTCAGACGTATGCCTTTTACTGTGCTTCCTATGACATCTTTTTTCATCGGAGAATGATAGCCTTGTTC
>JAGOLG010000114.1 GCA_017994195.1 Rhabdochlamydiaceae bacterium | reverse complement strand
AATTCAATCTCTGCATGAAAAGATTGGTAAAGAAAACGGTCTTTACCAAGCCAATCGCCTTTTAGCAAGAATCCATATTATCTACAATAAGGCCATTGAGTGGGGATGGGAGGGAGTTAACCCAGCTCAGGGGATTAAAAAGTTTAAGGAGAAATCACGAGATCGATTTCTTCACCCCGATGAATTGCCCCGCTTCTTTGCAAGCTTAGATGAAGAACCAAACGATACGATTCGCGATTATATTTATGTCTCTCTCTTCACAGGGGTGAGACGATCGAATGTGTTAGCTATGCGCTGGGAAGAGATTCAATTTGAAAGACGCGAATGGTTAGTACCAGAAACAAAAAATGGAGAACATTTAAGAGTACACCTTATAGAAACCGTCATTGACATTTTAAAGAGTCGCCTTCAGACGTACGGTAATCGTGAATGGGTATTTGAAGGATCAGGAAAGACAGGCCACCTGATGGAACCCAAAGCTGGGTGGAAAAGAATCCTAGAGAAAGCCGGCATAAAAGATTTAAGATTACATGATCTCAGGCGAACTTTAGGCAGCTGGCAAGCGGCAACGGGAGCTAACAGTTATATGATTGGCCATAGCTTAGGGCATAAGAGTCCTCAATCCACGGCGGTCTATGCTCGCTTGAATCTTGACCCGGTCAGAGATTCTGTTGAAAAAGCGACGCAGGCCATGCTACAGACGATGAAGAAAGGAAATGTTCATGATGACAGGGAATCAGCATAAAGGTTTACCTTCTGAATTTTTAGCTCAGCATCATGACCTTCTGCTGTACAATGCCTATCACCAGATTAAGGCTTATCTTCTCTATCCTCCTCATTGTTCTTGCAAGGAGAGTTGTCAATGCGAGGATTTAAGAACTAAAGCTAGGCTCTCTCTGAACGTCAATCTCTATAATAAGGCACGCAGACATGAAGATAAGGCTGATCGACTCCCTGTTATGAGATTTCTTTTGAACATTCCAGACGATAGGTATTTAAGTGAGCATTATGGAACAGGTTATCCTACATGGCTTATTGAAAAGGAATTAAAGGAACGAGAAGAGGGAAAACACTTTAAGATTGTTAATCGGCTCGTGTGGGGCATCCTTCGCCTTGCTGAAACCTATAAAGCGACAATCTTTAAAAAATCACAAGCAAGCCTTCGAGAAGTCATTAAGATCCTCTTAGGAGAAAGACCCTTAAAAACAAAAGCCTCAAACACAGAAGATTATTTAGGAGGGGAGAAGGTCTACTTTGATAGTTTTACGAGTTATAAACCTGTATGCCATTTCATTGCAGCGTGGGAGTTTGTAAAAAAGAATCATTCGACGCCTTCTCTCACCATGCCTCATCACATAGAGGCATTCTTAAAAATGGCTCATTGGTTGAGAAAAGAACTTTTATGCATCGAAACCCCCAATACGAAAATGAATATTATGTTTTTAGAGGAGACTCTTTTACCTCTTCCTTCTTGGGTCAGCAGTGATGATATTGGCATTTCTCTTGAACCTTTTAAAGAAAGACTCGAAGAAATCGAAGCTTTGGTTCGCGAAGCATTAAGACAACACAATATGTGACTATCGCAATTTTTTTGCGACAGCTACGTCTCGCTAAATCTCATTCAATCTATAAACGCTCTTTTACATACTTTCATATACTTTACTGTAGAAATTTTAATGCCAAACTTTTGTTTGTCGATTTCTTATTTATAATTATCTTAAAAAATATAAGCTGTTGTTAGATTACTCAAGATTAAACCTAACGATAATTTGTTGAACAATACGAAGATAAGACCCGAAAAAATTGCAACCCCAAATGAAAGGATAATCCTTATGGATGAACCCAATAAAAATAGACTCTTAACCCGGAAAGAAGCCGCAGCCTTCTTAGGCGTCAAGGAAATCACCCTGGCTCTTTGGAAGTCAACAAAACGATATAACTTACCTGTTGTGAAGGTAGGGAGTCTGGCCAAGTACCGTTATGGTGACCTTCTGGCGTTTATTGAGAGACAAACCGTCAATAAGTCAGATGTTGCCAATGACAGATAAAGACTAAGGGAAGAGGACATAAACTCAATGAATCAAACCTCTCTTCAAGACCAAAGGGGGCCTCATGTGCCCCCTTGTCGTCCCTTGACTGCAAATCAAGGGAGCTATGTTCAAAACTTCTCCCAAGCTATGTGTCGTGCAGGCTTGAGTTTCAACGAGGACATTATAGCGGATGGAGCTATTCATCGCTTTCCGACAGGTAAAAAAGACAGCAAAGACGGCTGGTATGTCTTTTATGGAATGGCAGGAGCCTTTGGAGATTGGAGCTGCGATCTTCATGAAAAGTGGAGTTTGAAAGAGGAAATTTTACCATCTCCGGAAAAAGAAAAGCTTCACATACAAATTGAAAAGTCAAAAAGGATCGCTGAGAAAGAACGGCAGACCAAGCATGAGAAAACGGCCTTAACAGCATTAGAAAAATGGAATGCTTTTTCTGAGCAAGGACATTCGTCCTATTTAGGGAGAAAGAAAATCAATGGTTTTGGCATTCGCTTTCATAAGGATCTTCTCATTATTCCCATGAAAGATACGGCTGGTAAACTCTGGAGCCTCCAACGGATCTCTGGGGACGGTACGAAACGATTTTTACCCGGAGGGCGTAAAAAGAGCTGTTTTCATTCTATGGGTGTTCTTGAAGACGGTAAGACCTTCCTTATCACGGAAGGCTATGCGACAGGAGCCAGTATTTATATGGCTACGCAGCAAGCAACTGTGATTGCTTTTGACGTAGGCAACCTTGAGCCTGTGATTGCTGAGTTAAAAAAAGCTTACCCTAAGAGCCCCTTTATAATTGCAGGAGATGATGATCGTTGGAAAGAAATGAATACGGGGCGCACTACAGCTGAACAAGTGGCTCAGAAACATGGCTGCCCTGTCATTTTTCCTGTTTTCAAAAATACAGATACCAAGCCAACAGACTTCAATGATCTCCACGTATTAGAGGGACTTTCTGTTGTGAAAGAACAACTCAAACAAGTCCTTCAGTCTATAGAGTGGCCTGAACCCACACCCCTTAACGCCATTAAAAACGAGCTGTCTCCCGTTGTTTCTTTACCACCTGCATTAATTCCTGAGCCTTATCAAGACTGGCTGATTGATATTGCAGAGCGCATGCAGTGCCCTTTAGATTATGTGGCTGTAGGGTCCTTGATTGTGACAGCCTCTCTCATCGGTACAGGGTGTGGGATTAGGCCAAAGGCCAGGGACTCATGGACCGTAATCCCGAACCTTTGGGGAGGGATTATTGGGGCTCCCAGTACGCTTAAAAGCCCCGCTTTAAAAGAAATTTTAAGAC
>JAGOLG010000047.1 GCA_017994195.1 Rhabdochlamydiaceae bacterium | reverse complement strand
ATGGAAGCCATCGTCGTCCTACGGAGGAGATGTTAAAAGGAATCGATGTCATTGTTTACGACATCCAAGATGTCGGAAGCCGTTGCTACACGTACACAACAACGCTCTTTTATATGATGGAAGAGGCGGCAAAAAATAAGATTGAAGTGATTGTGCTCGACCGACCCAATCCCATGGGCGGCGTGATTGTCGATGGTCCCATGCTTCAAGAAAAAGAAAAATCATTTCTTGGCTACATTAACGTTCCTTACTGCCACGGAATGACCATTGGAGAACTCGCCCTCTTTTTTAATCGTGAATACCATGTCGACTGCAAACTGAAAGTGATTCCGATGAAGGGATGGAAACGAGAAATGAGGTTTTTAGATACAGGACTCATGTGGACTCCCACAAGTCCTCAAATTCCAGAAGACGATACCCCGATTTATTATCCTGTCACAGGAGTTTTAGGAGAGCTGGAGCTTGTCAATATTGGCGTAGGGTATACACTTCCCTTTAAAATCATCGGCACGCCTTGGATCGATGCAGATAAATTTGCAGCGGCGCTTTCCAATCAAAAGCTTCCCGGTGTTAAATTTCTACCTTTTCATTTCAAGCCGTTCTTTGGCCCTTACAAGCACAAAGAGTGCCATGGTGTGCGCCTGGTTGTCACAGACGTCACGCTTTTTCGTCCTGTCACCGCAGGATATTTAATCATGGGTGTTTTAAAATCTCTCTATCCTCAGGAAGTTGCCCAGCGTATCAAAAACACGCCTTCCTCAAAAAAGATCACCTTTTCGCATGTCAATGGAACACCACAGGTTTTAGATCTTCTCACAACTGAAAAATATCCCGGCTGGAAAATGGCCTCCATCGATCTCGACGAAAGAAAAGCTTTTTTAGAGAAGCGCAAGAAGTATCTGCTCTATTAAATTCTAATTAACACACGGCAATGCACCATCTTCGAACGAAAATATTTCGACTTCGGGGTTGCTTTAACTTTGCCCGCTTTTTTTAACATATTATTATTTTGTGTGATATGTTTTTTGGAGAGCATTAACAAATGTATTTAATTTTTACGGAGGTATATCATGAGTATAATTGGAGTTAGTGATTATGTTTGGACAACTTTTAGACATGCTGCACTTTGTGCAGGTGTTTCTTATTCAAGGAACTTGAATGACCCACGAGCAGCAGCATTAACGGCAATTATTGAGGTTGCGCTGAATTCAATTCTTGCTTCACTTTATACATCAAAGACTGGAAAAAAGATAACAGTGAGTGTTGCAGACCTTTTAGGGGCTGATCCTGTTTCGATAAAAGAGTTTTGTTTGTTGAGCTTGTCACCAAATTTTGTGAGTGCTCAATTATCACGACATTTGGGTTATAATATTAAAATTACCAACTATATGATTGTCTCTGAGTTATGTAAGCTAGGATATAGTACGGTATCTCTAGGGCTGTTAATGGCAAAACATAACAGAGCTCACGATCAAATATTAGACGGATAAGCTTAGCACTGCAAGTTACACAGACCCGGTCAAAAACATGAATTTGGACAATTATGAAAATCCTCGTGATGACGTTTTTGAGCAGAAGGGTAGTATAACTTTATGGAAGTTATACCAGCCGCAAGGAGTTCTCTTAATTCTTAAAGAACGACTTCACTTTGTCGAAAAAGTTCTTTTTTCGAGGAGAGTTCACGTCGGTCTCAAGTTCGGCAAAAGATTTTAAGAGTTGTTTTTGCTTATCAGAAAGACGAACGGGTGTCTCAAGGGAGATTTTAATGAGCAAGTCTCCATCGCCTTGGCCGTGAACATTTGGAGCGCCTTTTCCGCGCACACGTAGTACTTTGTCAGGCTGTGTGCCTTCAGGAATATCTATAGAGAAGGCGCCTCCATGAGGGGACGGAATCTCTTTTTTTGTTCCGAGAGCCGCTTCTGTAAATGAAAGAGGAAGCTCAAGGATAACATCGTCACCATCGCGATGAAAGACAGGATGAGGCTCAACATTGATATAAACGTATAAATCGCCTGGTGGGCCGCCTGCAGGGCCTGCATCGCCATGACCGGAAAGTCTTAGACGCATGCCGTTGTCGATTCCGGCGGGGACTTTGATGGTGATCGATTGTTTTTTCTTAACGCGTCCTTCGCCGTGGCAATTTTTACAAGGATCAGAAATTGTTTTGCCATGGCCACCGCATGAGCCGCATGTTGATGACATGCTAAAAAATCCGCGGCTTTGATGTGTGACGCCGGTTCCGTGGCATCTGCCGCATTTTTTTAACGCAGATGGAGATGCAGCTCCTGATCCATCGCATGTATCGCACATTGCATAGTTGGTAATGGACGCTTCTTTTTCTAAGCCGGCAATCGCTTCTTCAAAGCTGATTGAGAGGTTCATTTTCTTGCTTGCGCCTTGCTGCACATTGCTTGCTTCACCGGAGTCAGAGCCGCCAAAGAAGGAATCAAAAATGCTGCCTCCACCGCCGCCTCCACCGAAAGCGTTCATGAATGTACGAAGAGCTTCATCTGCTGAAGAGAATCCGCCCATCCCTCCCATTCCTCCGGGACCACCACCCATTCCACCTCGAAGAGCATCAGAGCCATATTGGTCATAGACCTGTTTTTTCTTATCATCACTTAAGACTTCATAAGCTTCAGAGATTTCTTTGAATTTTTTTTCGGCAGCAGCATCACCGGGATTTTTATCAGGATGATATTTGAGAGCGTTTTTGCGATACGCTTTTTTGATTTCTTCTTGAGTCGCTGAGCGTGAAACGCCAAGCATATTGTAATAATCAGACATAGTGGACCTAAGTATAAAGGATAGAATCTTTTTTTAGCAAACCAAAGACGTGAGTGCTAAAATTTGCTAAACGATTTGAGTTTTTTATATTTGAGAGCAGCTTTTGCTTTGGCGCGACTTTTCACAGAAGGTTTATCATAAAATCTGTGCGCTTTAGCAGCTTTCAAAACGCCTTCTTTGTCAACTTTTTTCTTTAGAGCTCTAAGCGCTTTGTCAATCGGCTCTCCAGGACGCACTTTCACACTAGTCATGATAAAACGATACTCCTCTTCTATTTAAGAATACAGGATATGTTATGTCGAAGGAGAAATATAGACAAGTTCAATCTGCTCGGTAGGAGCATTTGAAAGGAAGGTTTGGTAGGTTTCAAGGGCGATTTGGGAGAGATTAGGCAGCAAAGAGGATGAAAAACCAATGAGGGGAATATCCCATCCGAAAGCAAGCGCTTGGGCGGTCATTGCTCCGACGCGTGTTCCAGTAAATGTGCCAGGGCCTTGGCCCACAGCTATAAATTCAAATTTTATATTGTCAAAAGTGGCGATCAGCGGAAATAAATTTTTCGATAGATCTCGGCCTTGCGGAAGGGTTGCTGACTGGATGATTTTACCTTCTTTAGCATAGACGATAATACCTTCAGATCCTGATGTATCAATAATGAGGGCTGTCATAGCACCCATTATACCTTGGATTGCGATATTTGAGCAGTAATGATAATTTATAAGGTTTGTCGGGTTGACAGGAGCTCCCAGACCCTGTAAAGGTAATCAAAAAGAGGTTTATGAATCAAAAAAACGAAATCGCTGACGAGGAAGAAGAAGCCATTAACGAGGCTGTAAAAGAATCTCTTCAATCTAAACAAGAATTAGAGAATTTTTCACCTGGACCCGATCAAGTTTTTGTTATTCCTTTAACGCGCCGTCCTTTTTTCCCCGGCATGGCAGCTCCTGTGGTTATTGAACCAGGCCCTTTCTATGAAGTCTTAAAAATGGTCGCAAAAACCGAACATAAATGCATGGGACTCTTTCTCACAAAGCAAGAAGATGTCAACGTCTACAAAATTGGGTTCGGAGATCTCTATAAAGTGGGTGTCTTAGCACGAATCTTGCGCATCATCCCAATGGAGCAAGGCGGAGCCCAAGTCGTTCTGAATATGGAGAAAAGAATTTCGATCAAAAAATCGATCAAGTCGAAATACCTCCGTGCAGAAGTTAAATACCATGAAGATGAATCCAGAAAGCTGACTAAAGAGCTCAAAGCCTATTCAATCAGTATTATTACAACCATCAAAGAGCTCTTGAAGCTTAATCCTCTTTTTAAAGAGGAACTTCAAATTTTCTTGTCGCATTCGGACTTTACAGAACCTGGAAAGCTGGCAGACTTTGCTGTTGCACTTACAACTGCAGGGCGTGAAGAGCTTCAAGATGTTTTAGAAACATTTGATCTCAATGAGCGGATTGATAAAGCACTTGTGCTTCTAAAAAAAGAGCTCGATTTAAGCAAGCTTCAAAGTTCCATTACTCAAAAAATGGAACAAACAATCACAAAATCTCAGCGTGATTTTTTCTTACGAGAGCAGCTTAAAACAATTAAGAAAGAACTCGGAATCGAAAAAGAGGACCGTTCGCTCGATCTTGAAAAATTTGAGGCTCGGCTTAAAAAACGGAAAGTGCCCGAAGATGTAATGACAGTCATCAAGGAAGAAATGGATAAACTCTCCGTGCTGGAGGTTCAATCGGCCGAATATGCAGTCTGCCGCAATTATCTCGATTGGCTGACCATTGTCCCTTGGGGAATTACAACCACTGAAACCCATGATTTGAAAAAAGCGAAGAAGATTTTAGAAGAAGATCATTACGGGCTTGAAGATATCAAAGAACGAATTTTGGAATTTATTAGCGTCGGTAAACTTTCTGGAGGCGTGAAGGGAAGCATTATTTGTTTAGTAGGGCCGCCGGGTGTTGGTAAGACAAGTATTGGAAAAAGTATTGCACGTGCGCTCAATCGACAATTTTACAGATTTTCTGTCGGCGGAATGAGAGATGAGGCTGAAATCAAAGGACACCGAAGAACGTATATTGGATCAATGCCAGGAAAGTTGATACAGGCTCTTAAATTCACCCAAACGATGAACCCTGTCATCATGCTGGACGAAGTTGATAAGCTTGGAAACAGTTATCAAGGCGATCCTGCGTCAGCTCTTTTAGAGGTGCTCGATCCGGAACAAAACAAAGACTTTTTAGACCACTACCTGGATGTCCGCTGCGATCTTTCACACATCTTATTTATCGTGACTGCTAACATATTAGACACGATCCCTGAGCCTTTGAAAGACCGTATGGATATTTTACGTCTTTCAGGCTACATCATGCAAGAGAAGGTGAAAATTGCGCAGGAGTTTCTCATTCCGCGTAACCGAAAATCGATGGGGCTTAAAGTCCAGGATGTCGATTTTTCTGTAGGCTCTCTTAAGCAAATGATCAACGGATATGCGCGGGAAGCTGGAGTTCGGACTTTAGAAAATTCCATAAAGAAGGTTCTTCGCAAAACTGCCGTTCAAATTGTGAAAGCAGAAGAATCTAAATCGAAGAAAAAGAAAAAAGAACTCGTGCATCATGTTACAGAAAAGAATTTGGAGAAATATTTAGGAAAGCCCATCTTTACAAGCGATCGCTTTTATCCCAAAACTCCTATTGGTGTTTGCATGGGACTTGCCTGGACATCTATGGGCGGGGCGACGCTTTATGTTGAAGCCATTGATTTCCCTGCTGAAAAAACAGAGATGAAATTGACAGGTCAGGCCGGCGATGTCATGAAAGAATCGTGTCAAATCGCCTGGAGCTATTTGCAGAGCGCCTATTCCGATTATGCGCCGGGCATGCCCTTCTTTGAAAAAAAACAAATCCATATTCATATCCCTGAGGGCGCCACTCCCAAAGACGGCCCTTCGGCGGGTGTGACCATGCTCACTTCACTCATTTCACTCCTGAGAAATCAACCGGTACTGCAAGATTTGGGAATGACAGGCGAGCTGACATTAACCGGAAAAGTACTTCCTATTGGCGGAGTAAAAGAAAAATTGATTGCCGCACGCCGCTCGGGTGTTAAAACTCTCATTTTCCCCAAAGAAAATAAGCGTGATTTTGATGAACTTCCCGCGTATATTAAAAAGGGACTGCAGGTCCATTTTGTGGATCATTATGATGAGGTTTTCCGTGTCGCGTTCCCCCACAAGCGTTAAAGATAGCTTTGAAGAATATTTTGCAAAGAAGTGGATTGAGCCTGCTGATCTTGTTTCTAGAGTAGAAGCATTGAAAAAAGAAGGAAAAAAGATCGCGACCCTAAACGGTTCGTTTGATTTGCTTCATGCCGGCCATCTTCACATCATTTATGAAGCTTCTCTTCAAGGCGATGTGCTTATCGCTCTGCTCAACACAGACAGCTCAATACAAAAATATAAAAGCCCTAAAAGACCGATTGTTTCACTCCCCTATAGAGCCCGCATGATGGCAGCCCTGGGGTTTGTGAGTTTCGTTACGTGCTTTGATGAAACCGACCCACGTGCTATCTTAGAGAAAATACGGCCTCAGGTTCACGTCAATGGCGCGGAATATGGCGCCGAATGTATAGAAGCTGAAGTTGTGCAAAGGCACGGCGGGAAAATTCATATTGTTTCTTTGCTGCCAGGGCTTTCAACTTCCAACCTTATTAAAAAGATCAAAGACACATGCGATTAATAGCCGAATTTCAGACAGAGAAAGAGGCTTTTGGGCTTCAAATTTTTTTGCAAAACCATGGAATCAAAAGTCTCTATGATTCGACTGTGCCGCCTACTTATCGTGTCTGGGTTGTTGAAGAAGATGATATCGATAAAGCCCTAGAGTTACATAACGAGTGGCTCAAAAATCCCTCTTCCAGCCCCATTGAACCAGAAAAAAGCCATGAGGCAAAGCCTCCTGCTCGTTGGAAAGTCCGTATGGAACCTCCACGCCTTAGATCTTCTTTTTCACTGACTAATTTAATTATTGTTGCTTGCGGATTTCTTTTTTTATGGATGCTGGTCCAGATGGGACGCTTAGAGCAGGAGAAAGGACCTATCGCTCTGGATTATGAATTTGTTCCTATCGTGCAGAAGCTCATGTTTGACTATCCCACATATCTTGTGCAAACAAGCGAATTTTTGAATGAAAATAATATCAAGACCACAGAAGATATGAAAGAGCTGTCCCCGAAGCTTCAAGCCAAGTTTAAGAAGATTCAAGATTCTCCAAAATGGGATGGGGCAGCTGAAATGCTTGTCAAGAAAGACTGGTCGCTTTTAGAAAAGCTCCCGAAAGGCACCCTCTTTGGAAAAATCAGACAAGGAGAATTTTGGCGGCTGATTAGCCCTGTTATGCTGCATGGTGGATGGCTCCATATCCTCTTCAATATGGCATGGCTTTTCATCTTGGGAAGGCAGATTGAAGAGAGGCTTGGTAAATTCCGCTATCTTTTTCTCTCCTTATTATTGGGGGTGATGAGCAATATTGCTCAATACCTTGTCAGCGGACCGATTTTCATGGGTTATTCAGGGATCGTTGTGGGAATGGTCGGGTTTATTTGGATGCGACAAAAAAAAGCTCCTTGGGAAGGGTATCCGCTTCAGCGCCCCGTGATTGTTTTTGTAACTGTTTTTGTTCTTGCAATGCTTGCTTTAGAGATCATTTCGATGGCGCTAGAGTTTTTTCATTTGAAGTCAGGATATGCAAATATCGCCAACACCGCGCACGTCATCGGAGGGCTTTTTGGTGCGCTTCTGGGGCGGCTTTCTTTGTTTGAGAGGAGTCCACAATGACAGTGCGAGATTTAATCATATTAGGATGTTCCAGCCAGCAGCCGACCAGGCGGCGCAACCATGGCGCTTATTTAGTCAGATGGAATGATGAAGGTTTTCTTTTTGATCCCGGTGAAGGAACGCAGAGGCAGTTTATTTTTGCAAATGTTGCGCCTACCTGTGTGAATCGCATCTTTATAAGCCACTTTCATGGAGATCATTGTTTGGGGTTGGGATCGATGCTCATGCGCTTAAATTTGGATAAAGTGACACATCCTATCCATTGTTATTATCCTGCCAGTGGAGAAGTTTATTTTGAGAGACTTCGTTATGGCACGATGTATCATGACAATGTGAATGTGATTAAACATCCTGTCCATAAAGCTGGTGTTGTTGAGGAAGATGATACTTATCGCATCGAAGCGTATGCACTTGATCACGGCGTTGAAAACTTTGCTTATCGCATCATTGAAAAAGATGTTCGACGTTTTGAAAAAGAAAAACTAAAACTGGCAGGGGTTCAAGGGCCGCTCGTCAGGCAGCTTGAAGCGCAAGGCTCTGTTACAGTCGGCGGAAAAAAAATACTCTTGGATGATGTCAGTTATTTCCAAAAAGGAGATATATTTTCTATTGTTATTGATACGCTTCCGTGCCCCGGCGCTCTTGCTGCTGCAAAAGACGCAACGATTCTTTTATGTGAAAGCACGTATCTTAAAGAACATGCTCATCTTGCAAAAGAATATTTGCATATGACGGCAGAAGAAGCAGCATTGATTGCCAAAAAATCAAATGTAAAACTGCTCGTGCTAACACATTTTTCTGCAAGATATCAAGAGCTGGATGGCTTTGAAAAAGAAGCCCGCGCTATTTTCCCATCCACGATCGTGGCTGATGATTTGAAGGTGATTAACTTTCCCAAAAAAACTGTAAAGTAAAAATTTTATTTTAATTATTTCTCCTGTTTGCTAAGGATGGATTTTAAGGATCTAATTCAGGAGAGCTATGAGAGAGCAAGTCGCAATATCGCTGGCAGGATTGATGCTTTTCACAGCCGGATGTGAAAATGCCAAAGGAAAGATGCCATTCAGTGCCTGGACTGCAGGCATGCAAGGATCAAAATCTCAAAAGCCAACAACACAAGATGTAGGCGAGCAAAATGTCCATCATCAGTGGCAGGGAAAAAGCAGTCCCAGTCTTTATGACGGCGGTTTATTTGTGCGGGGCGATTTTCTTTATTGGAGAGCAGATGAAGAAGGACTTGAATATGGACTCTCTGAAACAATCAATGCTTCTGATCCAAAGATTTCAACACGCGTCGTATCTCCAAAAGTAAGATGGAATCCAGCATTCCGCGTTGGAATAGGATATACATTTGAATCGCAAGATTTTTGGGATTTGGCAGCGCTGTGGACCCATTTTGATACGAAACAAAATGATTCTAAAAGCGGCACAGTTTTGCCTTGGTGGGGATCTACCCTTTTAGGAAATGTGACGACGCATGCTCATGCAGAGTGGAAGTTAAATTATAATACGTATGATCTGGATCTTGGACGTAATTATTTTATTGCGCGCACAGTTTCCATGCATCCTTTTGTAGGGCTTCGCGGGGCTACCATTCATCAAGACTATAGTGCAAGATACAGAGCGCTAGAGCCTCTTGAGGCATCAACATCGTTTAAAGCAAAAACTCATTTTTGGGGAGTAGGAGCGCATATCGGATCGGGCCTTCAGTGGCGTATGAATTCATGCTTGTCGCTCATTGGAAATTTAGGCGGCTCTCTTCTCTATGGAGATTTTAGAATTAGAGAAAAATACAATGCGTTCATTCCAATCAATAATATCATTACTCAAACTGTTCCGCTGACTCTGAATCAACATATTACGACGGGGTCATTCAATGTAGAAGCTCTGATCGGTTTTCAGTGGGAGAGATTCTTTTTTAAGAATCGATACAGGCTTGCAATCACCGCAGGATATGAATGGAGTGAATGGTTCTCGCAAAATAGAATCAAAAAATTCACTCAGATTCCTGCTTCAAACGGCGGTGCTAGCACAACTGATGCGATGACGGATCAAAATGGAGATCTCACTTTGCAAGGAGCAAACCTCCAAGTGCGCTGGGATTTCTAGGACAGGCGTTAAAAAGCGAAAAACCTTAGGTATTGCCAAGATTTAAGCGCGGATCAGGATTTGTCGGTCCGTTTGTAATCTTCATTTTTTTAATGTAGTACTTAGTTGATCGCTTAAGTTTGTACCCTTCCCATTGAGGGCAAGTTTCTTCTTCTTCGGAACTTATTTTTAACTTTTTGCTTGTTGGCTCTTCTACATTTGATCGTATATGATTGAGCATAATCATCCCCTTCTTTCTTGGGTTTCAGATCACAGAGCGCGGATTTCTCCGGAGAGAATGGAAAGCTCTTTGCGCATGAGTCCAAGCGCTAAGCTATTATGGCCCAGTTCTTGGACGAGTTCTTTAAGTTCTGTATTCGTTGGATTTGCAAGATAATCTTCTGAGGCTTTTAGCAAAGAGACCGTATTATTGGGAGTTGAAAGGGGAGATTTTAACAGATGCTCAAGGTCGCCGGCAGTCGAACGAAGAGTAGGCGAAGCTGCTTGCATGACAGAATGCGCTAATTTGCTGAGCTCAACTGTTTTTTTAGCAATTGTTTCGAGATCATTAGGGCTTGCAGAATCAGGATGAACCAGCAGTTCTGTATAAGATTCAAGAGCTTGGCGTAGTGCTACAGATGACATAAACTTATCCTAATCTTAAGGGGCTGTTGCTAATCATGCCCACACCCTTGGCTCATACGATATCATTTAGCCAAGTATTCTTCCAGTGGTCCGTTAAAGAAATGAATTCCGTCTTCTTCAAAAGCGATGATTTTGGTGGCAACTTCATCGAGAAGTTCCCGGTCGTGGGCTGCCATAATCACGGTCCCTTTATAGTCTTCTAAGGCCCAACCAAGTGCTGCGACGGCTTCCAAATCTAAATGGTTGTTCGGTTCATCCATAACGAGGAAGTTGAAGTTTAAAAGCATCATGCCTCCCATAATGAGGCGGGCCGTTTCTCCTCCGGAAAGGTGGGCGACCGGCTTGAAAGCGTCATCTCCGGCAAATAGCATTTTTCCCAAAATACTGCGGACATCTTGATCGTAGACCCCGTCCTTTTTGGTTTTAAGCCAGTCAAAAAGGGTGAGAGATCCTTTTTTATCGATGACCTCGGAATGGTTTTGAGGGAAATAGCCTAATTGAACTTGGTGGCCGAGCTCGATTTTACCTTTATCTTGAGAAAGAACTCCTGCAATCATTTTTAAAAGAGTTGTTTTCCCGCGGCCGTTGTTTCCAATCACACCGATTTTATCTCCTCGAAGAATCTCAAAAGAGAAGTCGGAAATAACCGGATTGCCATCAAAAGCTTTAGAAATATGCTCGGCTTTTAATACGATTTCGCCAGATGGTTTTTCCGGAGGATAAAATCGAATGTAAGGACGTTGGATGTTTGACTTTTTTAATTCAGTGGGCTGAAGCCGGTTGATTTCACGGATACGTGATTTCACTTGGCTTGCGCGTGTCCCTGCGCCGAACCGAGAAACAAACTCTTGAAGCTGGGAGATTTTCTTATCTTTGGATTTGTTTTCTTGTTCGGTTCTTTCACGAAGAGACGTTTTTGCAACGATCATCTGGTCGTAATTTCCGGGATAAATAATGACAGTGTCGTAATCGATATCAGCAATGTCGGTGGTGACAGTATTCAGGAAGTAGCGGTCATGGCTAATCACAATGAGAGTTCCTTTATAATTCTTTAGGAACTGCTCAAGCCAGCTAATGGAACTTAAGTCTAAGTGGTTAGTCGGTTCATCTAGAAGAAGGGCTTCGGGTTCTCCAAAGAGCGCTTGGCAGAGAAGCACCCTGAATTGGATATCAAGCGGGATTTGGTGCATTTTTTTCTTATGATGCACAGCTGCAATTCCCATCCCTGTTAAGAGATCTTCTGCTTCAGACTCAGCACTGTATCCGTTTTCTTCAGCGATAACTTCTTCAAGCTCTCCTAAGCGGATTCCGATGGCATCGGTCATCTCTTGTTCATAGAGCTGATCTCGCTCTTGGAGAGCGCTGTAGAGCCGTTTATTTCCCATGATGACAACATCAATGACGCCAAACTCTCTAAAAGCTTCGATGTTTTGCTTTAAGAAACCAACCTTCCTAGGCAAGGTAATAGTGCCGCTGCCTGCCTCTTCATCACCTACCATGATTTTCATGAGAGTCGATTTTCCAGAGCCGTTAGGTCCAGTCAGTCCATACCGATGCCCCTCATTAAAGGTGACATTGACATTGTCGAATAAAAGACGGCTGCCAACTTTTTTTGAAACATTTGCTAAAGTAATCATAGGGAGTATAGTGTATCAAAAGAGGGTGTCATGGAGCAATGGAAAGAAAAGTTTTTAACTTATTTAACAGCGGTTCGGAATGCCTCTCCCCATACTATACGCAATTATAGGATGGATCTAGAAGCTTTTACCGTTTTTTTGCAAGGGACTCAGCTTTTGAATATTGATAAGTGGAGGGTCAGAGAGTATCTGGCGCACCTCAACCAAAAACAGGCCACTAAACGTACTATATTAAGGAGGCTTTCTTCTTTACGCTCCTTTTTCAAGTTTCTCCTTAAGGAGGGGGCCCTAACACAAAATCCCCTTGATGAGATAGATGCGCCTAAACTCGATAAAACAATTCCCTCGCCTCTTTCCCGAGAAGAGATAGACCGCCTTTTTACTCAGCCGGACACGGCCTCGTATCTAGGATTTCGGGATAGGGTCATCATGGAGCTTTTTTATAGCTCGGGTCTTCGGATCAGCGAGCTTGTAGGTTTGAATCGGTCGGACTTTGATCCGGCCAATTTCACCCTCCGCATCAAAGGCAAAGGAAAAAAAGAACGCGTCATTCCAATTACAAAAAATGCAGCAAATTGGATCACGAGCTATTTAACACATCCTGAAAGGTCTTTAGATAGCGATGTTCATCAAGCTGAAAAAAACCGCACTGCTGTTTTTCTTAATAAATGGGGAGAGCGAATCTCCACACGCTCGGTCGATCGAAATTTTAAACAATACTTAAAAACATCAGGGCTTGCTGCAAAGGCCACGCCTCACACC
>JAGOLG010000046.1 GCA_017994195.1 Rhabdochlamydiaceae bacterium | reverse complement strand
CACATGATCGATTTATGCTCGACCGTATCTGCAACGGATTCCTAGCCCTTGGTGATCTCAATCAAACCCAAATCTTTCCTGACTACCATCAATGGGAATCTTCCATTAAACCCGCTCCTTCTCAAGAAAAAACCAAAGATAAACAGGCACCTCAAAAAGCCAAGCTTTCTTACCAAGAAAAGAAAGAGCTCGATCAAATTGAAGGAAAAATTTCAAAACTCGAAGAAAAAATCAAAGAGCTCAATCAGCTCATTGAATCCCCTGAAATTGCCGAAGACCCTGAAAAACTCAGCATTCTATGTGCTGAAGCAGGTCTAGCCCAGACCCAGATCGAACAACTCTTCATCCGCTGGGAAGAACTTAATAAGAAAAATTTTTAGTTTATATCCATAGAATCCTCTATAAGAGTAAAATACTCCCTATGAAAGTCGTTGTGGGAATGTCCGGTGGAGTTGATTCTTCGGTCTCTGCTTTATTACTCAAAGAGCAAGGCTATGAAGTGATCGGTCTCTACATGAAGAATTGGGAAGATCTAGATGGGAGCTGCCCCGGAACTGCCGACTATGAAGATGTAGTTCGTGTTTGCGATACTCTGCAAATCCCTTGCTATACGATCAACTTCGTACAGGAATACCAAGACTCAGTTTTTTCCCATTTCATTGAAGAGCTCAAAATGGGCTACACACCCAACCCTGATGTGCTCTGCAACCGTGAAATCAAATTCAAAGCCCTTTTTCAAAAAGCAAAAGAGCTTGGCGCCGATTTTCTTGCAACAGGCCACTATGCACAAACCCATGAAGGAGAACTTCTCCGCAGCGCTGATTTGGATAAAGACCAAACTTATTTTCTATATGCCCTAAAAAAAGAGATATTAAACCAAGTACTCTTTCCTATTGGCCATCTCAAGAAAAAAGAAGTGCGCGCTCTCGCGGAAGCTAGAGGGCTTGCAACAGCTGCAAAAAAAGATAGTACCGGCATCTGCTTCATCGGCAAAAGAAATTTTAGAGAATTTTTAGGCGGTTATATTGCCTACAAAGAAGGGGCTTTTGAAACGCTCGGCGGAAAAAAAGTCGGAACTCACCAGGGAGCCTCCTTCTATACGATCGGTCAGCGGAAAGGACTTAAAATCGGTGGTCCAGGTGAAGCATGGTTTGTTGTTGGAAAAAATGTAGAGCGCAATGTTGTTCTGGTAGAACAAGGACAAGACCATCCTGCCCTTTACCGTCCATCGCTTGAGGCTACGGATGTATCTTGGATAGATAAAGCACCCCAGTTTCCTCTTCGATGCACTGCCAAGATCCGTTATAGGCAACAAGACCAAGTTTGCACAGTCACACAAAATGAAAACGACCGATTATCTGTGGAGTTTGACAGCCCCCAACGAGCTATCACTCCAAGACAAGCGATCGTCTTTTATCAAGGACCCCGCTGTTTAGGCGGAGCCCTCATCGCTCCTTCGTTCTGAAGGAAAAGAGTTATTCGGATTCACTTTAAGAAGAAAATCATCGACTGGATAACAGGTGATGTTTTTCTCTTTATATTTATGTTTTCCCCTATAGAGCAAAATAAGCTCAGCTTCTGGGTATTCTTCCTGAAAGGAAAACAGTCCTCTCAAGTCGCTGGGGTGAATGTGTAATCCATTCTTTACTTCAATGGCAACAAAAGATTTGGGACCATAGATCACAAAGTCGACTTCTGCATTCGAACTAGTTCTCCAAAAATTGAGAGTATAATCACCACCTTGTGCATCAACCCATCCCTTTAAATGCTGCGCAACAAGCCCTTCTAATGCAATACCATCATGTTCTGTTTGTTTTTCTGAATAATTTTTAGATCGCAGAGAGTTGTAAACACCTGTGTCAAAAAAATAAAATTTTGAATGACTGACGACCGCTCTTTTTGCCTTTCTTTTAAAAACTTGTAACTGAAAAGAAAGCAATAAGTCATCCAAAATAAGCAAATATCCATCCACTGTTTTGCGCGCTATTTGACACTCTCTTGCAATATTAGAAGCATTAATAAGAGATGCATGTGAAAAACTCATCGCTTCCATAAAACGAGCAAAATCTCCCACATTTCTAACGATTCCCTCAGCTTGTACCTCTTCTTTCAGATAGATACCTGCATAAGCTTTTAAGACATCTTCAGGGTTTGGCGAATCCAGAACAATCGGAAGCATACCCAACCTTAAATGAGTTGGAAGGTCAAAATCTGCGCCTAATTCTGATGCGAAAAATGGAGACATTGTCCTCACAAGCGCTCTACCACCCAACAAATTAACACCTTCTTTTCTCAGTTTTCTAGCGCTTGAACCCGTCAAAATAAACTGATATCCCCGTTTTTCCTCGATCAGTGAATGAACAACGTTTAGAAGATCCGGTACTTTCTGAATTTCATCAATAATCACTATTTTTTGCTTAGAGTGTTCATGTAATATTTGTTTTAACCTTTCAGGAGCTGCCGAAAAAAGGCGAAAAGACTCCGGATCTAAAAGGTCAATCCAGTAAGCATCTTTATAATGCTGTTTGAGCCATGTAGACTTGCCAGTTCCTCGCGGTCCAAAGATGAAATAGCTTTGCGTAGGGGGGGTAAAATATCGCTGTACCATTCTGCTACCTATTATGCCAAAAATAGCCTAATAATGGCAACATAGGTTGCATTTTTTATAATAAGCTAATAATCAATTAGTTATGAAACGAATTGCCTCGCTAAAAAGCGAGGCAAAACAAACTTCAGGCTATCCGTTACGGATTTTGCTGTGTTTACGTCCGTAGTAGAAGTAAAACGCGCATCCAAGCCCCATGACAATGATCATTTGGATCCATGTTACTGCAGGCATCAAAACCATCTGGAAGAAGCAGGCAAGCGTTCCAAGGAGAGGAACCCATGGTGTAAACGGCGTTTTAAACGGTCTATGGAGCGTCGGCTGAGTAAATCTCAAGACGAGAACTCCAAAGCAGACCATCCCGAACACAAAGAGCGCTCCCATTGATGTGAGCTGTCCCAAAATATCCACAGGGAAAAAGCCCGCCAGCAACATCCCAAACATCGCGATGATGATCGTGCTATAAAAAGGCGTACGGAACGTCGGATGGGTTTTTCCAAAGATCTTTGGGAGAAGCCCATCGTGTGCCATTGTATAGAAGATACGAGCTTGAGCTGCCATCATGACGAGAATCACTGAGGTAAGTCCCGCTAAAATCGCGAGCTTAATGATGTATCTAAGCCAAATAAATTTGGGGCCAAAAGCATTAACAGCGACTCCAACCGGGTCTGCGACTCCAAGTGTTTTATAATCGACAACACCTGTAAGCACAATTCCAAAAATAATATAGACAACTGTGCAAACGATCAAAGATCCAATCATCCCTACAGGCATATCGCGCTGAGGGTTTTTGGCTTCTTGAGCAAGCGTTGAAACTGCATCAAATCCTAAGAATGCAAAGAATACGACACCGGCTCCGCGGAAAACTCCACTCCAGCCAAATGAACCGAATTCACCTGTGTTAGGTGGAATAAACGGCATCAAGTAATCCCCGCTGATAAAGGCAAGGCCGAAGCCCACGAACAAAAGAATAACTCCCAGCTTTACGATAACCAGCATGTCGTTTAAAAATGCAGCTGTCTGGATTCCTCGAGCCACAAGCCACGCAATCAACCCGATAATGATCATAGCAGGCAGGTTGAAGAATGCTCCTGTATGCACCCAACTTCCCTCTTGATAAAGAAGAGGGGCTTTAGAAATCAGCGCAGATATAGACCATCCCATATCGTTTAATAAACTATTGAGATAGCCAGACCAAGCAACGGCGACCGTACTGAAAGAAAAAAGATATTCCATGGTGAGGGCAACTCCCATGATCCAAGCAAAAAATTCACCGATTGCCACAAAGGCATACGTATAAGCGCTACCTGCAATCGGAATAAGCGAGGCAAATTCTGCATAACAAAGGGCGGCAAGACCGGCAATAAGAGCTGCAATCATAAATGAAATGACGATTCCAGGTCCTGCAAATTTTGCGGCGACTTCCCCTGTCAGAACAAACACCCCAGCACCGACGATTGCGCCGATACCCATGGCGATAAGATTCATAGGGCCTAAAGCTCTTTTCAAGCCGTGCTTATTATCGGCAGCTTCTTTAAGAAGAGAACCGATTGATTTTTTTGCGAACAGTCCTTTTTTCATGTTATTCTACTTTATGGGTTTTGATTTCGAACTTTAGCTTCCCAATCCTTGATATAGGCAAGAAGAGTTTCTTGATTCGGCTTGGAAGCTAAAAATTCAAGTGCTTGCGGCTGGCTCCCTAAATGGGCCAGCTTTGAGAGAAGATGTAAATGGGTCTTGTCTGACGCTGAGAAAAGAAAGAAAAGCGTATGGACTGGCTGTCCATCAAGAGCGCCGTAGTCAATGGGTTTCTCAGGAAAGACTGTTACAATCGTATCCGATCCTGGAATTTCAAGAACAATATCACGCGGGTGAGGAACTGCAAGTCCTGAATTTAATGCTGTCGGCATGAGCGCTTCGCGATCTAGAAGCAGCTCTGTGCAAACATCGGGATCTAGCCCTAGTCTTGGGGCAACTTGCCGCATAACTATTTTGATGAGTTCCTGTTTAGATGTGACAGGCACATTCGAAACAACTCCACCCTTATACATAGCTCTATAAAGACCGTATTGCTGCGTTCCTGTTCTTTTATTCTGCACTTCGTCCTCGTCAATGGGAGGATAGATTTGTTTTTCCTCGAAAGGAGAAAAGCCATCTCTTCCGAGCTTTAATTTACATTTCATCATCCAATCTTCGATTTCGCCTCGGCTAAATCGGTATTGATGATTGAGTTGGTAAGCTGGAATTTTTCCATCTTTTAACCAACGACGAACCGTTGTTTCTGAAACATTTAAAAGTTCTGCAACATCTTTAATTTTTAAATCCATCCTCTTAACACCCCTTGAATAAATCGATCACTTGCTGTGCCGATGTAGCTTTGAGGAGGGCTTTTCGTCTTTCTGTATCTTTAATGGCCATCGTTAAACGTGATAAAATATTTAAGTACTCCGTTTGCCTATTATCGGGCCCCCCGATCATAAAAATCAAATGAACTTGTGAACCATCCAGAGAATTCCACTCAATCCCTTGCCCTTCTTGCACACCTATCGCAATAAAAAACTGTTCATATCCGGGAAGTTTTGCATGGGGAATAGCGACGCCAAGCCCGATGCCAGTCGAAACAATTTTTTCCCGATCTAAAATAGCTTGATGAAACCGCTCTTTATTTTTTAACTGATGGGCCAGGTCAAGTGCTTCAATCAATTCATCGATTGCTGCCAGCTGAGTCTCTGCTTGTAGAAATACTACGAGACGGTCATCTAAATAATCAGTGATAGACACAGGTCCATCCTTTTTGAAAAGTTGTCTTAAGAATTTGAGGAGCCTTTTGGGATCGAATTTTCCCCTCCATCCCCCTCCTGAGTATTTCCAGCTTTGCTGAATGGCTGTCATGGTTTTCCTGTCTTCTTTTCCCAAGTCTAGCCAAAGGTAGCCATTTTAATCACGAAAGATTTTTTTTAATTACTGAACACCCGTGTGTCCAAAGCCGCCATCTCCCCGTACGGTCGCTGTTAAAGAAGACTCTTGGACAAAGTTTGCTTGGAAAACTGGAGCTACCACAATCTGCGCGATGCGCATACCTTGCGTCACATGAAAAGGCTCTCGCCCATGGTTGATTAGAATGACCCCGATAACGCCTCTATAATCGGCGTCAATAGTTCCCGGAGTATTTAGAACAGTGATTTTATTTTTTAGAGCAAGACCGCTGCGCGGCCGCACTTGAATTTCATATCCTTCCGGAATGGCGACTTTAATCCCTGTTGGAATTAAAGCCGATTCCCCTGGCAGAATAATCATTTCCTCCTTAATACAGGCGCGTACATCAGCCCCTGCAGCAAGATCAGACGCATAGGAAGGAAGTTCTGCACCTTCTTCTAGAGTAATTGGTATAAGTATAGATTTATGATTCGACATCCGCTAAAACTCTCTCCTTTAAATCTTCGGCCGATAAGGCCAGAAGGGCTTTAAGCTTTTGCGGGAGCTGCCTTAATGCTTTTGGATCAAGCTGCTCTTCCAGCGAATAAGATCGCTGATTTCCGGTTAAAAAGCTTAGGAGTGAGCCTAACGTATTTTTCAATTGATGTCGATTGACGATGCAATCGATCATTCCTTTTTCAAGCAGAAATTCCGATTTCTGTGCCTTGGGAGGAAGTTTCTGACCGATTGTTTGTTCTACCACCCGAGGCCCCGCAAAGCCAATCAAAGCATCGGGTTCTGCGACAATAATATCGCCCAGCGATGCAAAAGAAGCCGTCACACCGCCCGTTGTGGGATTAGTTAGAACAGAAATATAGGGAAGTTTTTTCTCATGTAATTTAGCAAGAGCCGCAGATGTTTTTGCCATCTGCATGAGAGAGAGAATCGATTCTTGCATCCGTGCTCCGCCAGAGGCAGAGACTAAAATTAAAGGAAGATTGTTTTGAGCCGCATGTTCAATAATACTTGTCATCCGCTCGCCCACGACAGAGCCCATCGATCCAGCCATGAAGCTGAAATCAAGAATCCCCAGAGCGACTGCTTGTCCATTTAACTTACAAACGCCGACAACTGCCGCTTCATCCCGCCCCGTTGCCCCTATCGCACGCTTTAATCGACTTTCATACGGTTCCGTATCGACAAATTGAAGAGGATCTTTCGATTTTAAATGTGTGAACATTTCCTCAAAAGTATCTTTATCAGCAAGAAGTTCGACTCGTTGAAGACCTGTCAGACGGTAATGATGATCGCATTTAGGACAGCAGTGTTGATTGCCTTGAAGCTCATTTGCATGAATCATCTCATGACAATGATTACATTTAATCCAACCACTAAAGCTGTCTTTAGTTGTAGTTTGAACTTTAATTTTCTTCTTTATAGAGAAAAGGCCCATGCAGAGTATTTTAACCTATTTATTATTATAAAGCCCCATGAAATCTTTCAGCGATATTTTCCCAATTGATGACATTCCAAATATTTTTTACATAGTCGCCGCGGACATTCATGTATTGCAGGTAATAAGCATGTTCCCAAACATCGATTCCAAGGAGTGGAATGAATCCTTGTGTACTCCCCTGTGAACTCAAGGGATCTTGGTTTGAGCAAGTTGTTAAAACTAATTTTTTATTTGCTTTGTCGTAACCGAGCCAGCCCCAGCCGGACCCTTGAATTCCGACCGCCATTGCAGACATCTTTTCTTTAAAACTATCGAAACCTCCAAACTGAGCTTCAATCGCTTTTAAAAGATCTCCTTTAGGAGGCTGCCCGCCGCCTTTAGAAACGGGAGCAAGATTAGTCCAGAAAATGGAGTGATTTAAATGACCGCCGCCATTGAATTTGATTGCCTGCTGGAGTGCAATCATTGCTGAGAGATTTCCCTGCTTTTCTGCGTCATGATATTTTTCTAAAGAAGCATTGAGATTAGTGACATAAGCCAGGTGATGCTTACCATAATGAATCTCCATGATTTTTCCTGAAATCACGGGTTCTAAAGCACTAAAGTCGTAAGGAAGCTGAGGCAGCTCATATTTCATATCCAAGTCCCCTTTTCGTTAAAGGATAACCTGATAACCCTTTCTAGCTCAATCTGAAAAACGAGCTGTCTTGTATTAGTTAAAGTAACTGGAGTATAAAAAAACGCCCTTTTGGGCCAGCTTAAGCGGTCTCTTAAGCTGGCCCAAAAGGGCGTTTTTATTGATAGCTAGTGTTTTAGTTGCGAAGAGCGTCGGTCGCTTCAAACACTTGCAGCACAATCTCTTCTATACGTTTTTTATCTTGCTGAGAAACCGGCTTCATTTGATTGATAGATTGCAGCAATCTCTCTCCAACTTTTCGGTCTGGGCTGTTTTGATCACTAATCTTTTTAAGAGCAAGAACTACACTTGACTCACCATAGAACTCTTGAAGCCCTGTGATAAAAGCTGTTGCAGCATTAGTTTGACTTATTTTCATAATTAACTCCTTATTACTTATTATTAAAGTTTTATATAACAATTTTACTATAATTTATATTATATGTAATTATAAGTGCATTAAATCTTAATATTTTATAAAATACTAATTGTTAATGATTTAAAAATTATTAAATAAGTGAAAGAATGAATTTAGATTATACTTCTCTTAAGGCAAGCTCTGTGATCGGACCTATGCAGGTGAGTTTCGTGCCTTGAGGAATCACTCCATAAAGTGATTGGAAGGCTTTTAGAGTCGAAGGACTTGTAAAAACGATCTCTTGAAAATTTTCAATACTAGGAAGAGGATCGGGCTTTAAATAAATGGTCTCATAAAGATCGCATATACAATGTCTGATTTTCGCTTCCTTGAGATACGCAGCAAGCAGCGGTCTTGCAGAAGAAGACCGTGGGTAGAAAATGTAGGCATCTTTTAAAACCATCTTTTCTAATAAATCGATGACCCCTTCTTGGGTTTGTGGAGATGCCACAGCTATGCAACTGAACCCCTTTGTTTTTATGACCTCTTCCGTCCCCGTGCCAATTGCTAGAATCTGCTTATTCTCAAGGGGAAATTGATCCATTAAAATGCGGGCAGCATTCGGGCTTGTGAGGATTATATGAGTAAATGCAGCAAAATCATCCCGGATCTGCTGAGGAAGTGGGAGGGGCCGCGTCTCAATTAAAGGAAGATGCACCACGTCTTCAGAATAACGGGAAGGATCTGTTCCAACGTATAAAACCTTGTTATAATGCAACGCTTGAAAAACGCGCTTCATTTCAGCGTCATTTTTTCGAGCAACAATAGCCAAGCGTCCTTGCATTGCGGCCGGTTCGCAAGGAAGATGGATGCGCGGACGGTCAGTAAGTTTAAGACGGATGAGTGCGGCTTCTGCAATCACAACCCCATCCATAACGCCTCTATCAAGGAATCTGAGCCTCTCATCAATGGTGCCGCGTACATCGATAAACTCTAAATCATTTCTCCAATTCTTTAAAAAAACTTCCCGGCGCTCCGATGACGTGCCAATCCTAGCGCCCGCTCGCAGTGGAAGTTCTTTCACAACCAAAGAATCAGAAGGATCGACACCTTTTGTGAGTGCCACCACTTCTAAATCGGGATGTAAAGGCTGGGGAAGATCTTTTGCAGAATGAACAGAAATGCGAAATTCTCCTGCAGCTTGCCTTCGGTCAATTTCATCCGTAAAAAAGTTGGTTCTTTCTAAAGTTTTTAGCGATGTTGTTTTGTCTTGATCCCCTTTTGTCGTGATCCAAATCGGATGAAACTTGATCTCAGGAAAAAAACGATGAATCTCTTGATAAACTTCTTCAACCTGTGCTTTTGAAAGTAAAGAGCCGCGTGCACCGACAGTGATATCAAGAAAGGATGTTGTCAACAGCTTCCTCCACTCGATCAACGCCAATGAGTTTCATTCCTTCGAATGAAAGGCTTTTTAAATTTCTCTTTGGCAAAACACACTTCCGAAATCCCATATTAAAAGCTTCTTTCAAACGGAGCTCTACGCGGGAAATACTTCGCACTTCACCGCCAAGCCCCACTTCACCCATAACAACTGTTTCTGGATCGATGGCGCGGTTGCAAAAAGAAGAAGAGATCGAAAGCAAGATCGCAAGATCAATGCCGGGTTCAATGATTTTAAGTCCGCCAGTTACTGCAACAAAGACATCGCTGCGATGAAGCGTATATCCCATCCTCTTTTCTAAAACAGCCAAAAGAAGCGATAACCGGTTGGGATCAAGCCCTGTTGATTTGCGAGACGATGTTGCAAAAGCAGAGGATGCAACAAGCGCTTGGACTTCAACAAGAAGAGGCCTGCTTCCTTCAACAGTAGGAACAATCACCGACCCGGGAGATTCTTTCATCCGCTCTTCCAAAAAAGCCTGTGAAGGATTTTCAACTTCCTTCAGCCCTTCCGTGTGCATTTGAAATAGCACGATATCATCGGTCGGCCCGAATCTATTTTTGATCGCTCTTAAAATGCGGTAGCCATGTTGCCTATCGCCTTCAAATTCCAAAACCACATCGACAATATGTTCTAAAACGCGCGGTCCTGCAATTTCTCCAGACTTAGTCACATGCCCGATGAGGAATGTCGCAATGCCTAGTTTTTTTGCAAGATGCATAAAAGCAGTTGTAAGTTCGCGCACTTGCGTCACAGATCCAGGAGCTGATGGTATTTCTTGTTTATATAAAATCTGAATCGAATCGATGATTAAAATCTGAGGCTTGAGCTTTTGTATATGCGTTTGGATCTGCTCGAAATTCGTTTCGTTGTAAAAATAGATTTGATCGGACGTCATTTTAAGACGCCGAGCGCGAATAGCTGTCTGCTCAACCGACTCTTCGCCGCAGACATATAACACACGCAAATTTTGCTGGGCCAAGTTATGAGCCAAATGAAGCATCAGCGTTGACTTTCCGATTCCAGGATCCCCAGCGATAAGAGAAAGCGATCCCACCACAACACCTCCGCCCAAAAGGCGGTCGCACTGAGAAAGCAGCGTCGAATAACGAGGAGATTCTTGCCCATGAACCTCATCTAATCTGACTGGATGTGCCACAACCGGCTCTGTCAAAGCCGTGTGTCTTTGAGGCGCCTCAATCTCTTGAACAAACGTATTCCACTGAGAACAAGCCGAACAACTTCCTGTCCACTTTGTTTGACGATTTCCACACTCTTGACAAATCCAGACAATTTTTGTTTTGGATTTTACAGCAGAAGTCATTTACCTGAATCCTGTTTCATTGTTTCAATCGCATTTTGAGCGGCCGACTGTTCAGCTTCTTTTTTGGAAGAGCCCGTTCCTTGCCCTATTTCCTGATCGTCCAGATAAGCGCCAATCACAAACATTTTACTATGGTCGGGGCCTTCCTCGCGAAGAACTTTATAGAGAGGCGGGCGTTGATATTTTTTTTGAGAATAATCTTGCAGCTCTGCTTTCCAATTACGAGCAGGATGGGCTAAAATTTTTTCAATCTCATCTTTAAAATGGCCCCAAAAAAACTTTTTTGCCTCTTCCATCCCGCCATCAAGATAAACAGCACCCAAAAGAGCCTCAAAGAGATCTGCTAAAATAGTTTCTCGTCCCCTACCCTCATTCATCCGCTCCCCGCGCCCGAGCTGAACGAACTCTCCCAGGTCCAGCTTCTGCAAAAGTCTCGCACAACAGCCTGCTTCAACAAGGTGAGCCCTCAGCCTCGAAAGCTCTCCTTCTGCCTGCGACGGTAAATGATGGTAGAGATAATCAGAGACTAAAAGCCCTAAAATAGAATCACCCAAAAATTCAAGACGTTCGTTGTGTTCTTCTACCTCGCCTCTGTGTTCATTGAAATAAGAGCGATGAGTGAATGCTTGCTTAAGTAATTTTTTATTTTGAAACGTATATCCCAGCCGCGATTCGACTGCGGAAAGATGAGCCATTAAATCCTTCATGGAGTATATTATGGCTTGGAAAAAAGGCATTGTCAACTGGTCAAACTATATGCGTTTTAAAATAATTGGAGAACACCGCGGGTTTTACAATCAAAATGGCTACCTAGAGCTCGAATCCGTTTTGACTTCTGAGGAAATCTCTCTTCTCTCTACCGCTGCCGATAAACTCTTGGAAAAACGTCTCGTGGATCAGTTTGAATTCCATTCTGCCGAAGAACTTTTCAAAGCAGGACATGATCTCTGGCGCGAAGATGCAATCATTCGAAAAAGAGTCCTTTCACACAACCTTGCAGAGCTTGGAGCCGATCTCTTCAGAAAAAAATCGATTCTTTTGGCTTATGATCAATTGCTGCGCACAGGTGCAAAGCCCGGATTTCCACAAAAACTCCCCTTAACACTAAATGAAATGAGTTCGATAGTCCCGCTTGCCGGCGCGCTCCTCCTCCATCTTTCCGGCCCCCAAATTCCTTCCGAGTTCATTCCCAGACAGCCTGAAAATGTTGTATTTCTATCACCTGACATGATTATTCCTTGGGAACTTTTTTTCCAGCTCCCTCATCAAAGTTATCTCTTAATTGCATACGCTGCACCTGAATCAGTCTACGTTCTACAAAAAAAAGATCCCCATACTCACGCATTAAAAAAGCTTGGATATGTGTTTGGCGACCGCCTCAAACACGAACATCATCCCCTCTTATATCAAAAAAATTAGATTAAATATCCCTTTTCAAATACAATCACCCGTTCAAAAAAGGGGCGTTTGTGGAATCGATTGCACCGGTAGATGGTCCTTATGTTCTTCTCGATGGAAAAAAACTGTTAGATTTTTCTTCTTGTGATTTTCTAGGGCTTGCACAACACCCTGAAGTGAAAAAAGGAGCCATTAAATATGCTCTTAAATACGGTGTTGGAACGCCTCCGCTTACGATCACTTCTACACCTCAGCTCGAGATTGAGTCCAAACTTGCTCACTACCTTGGAAAAGAAACCGCTCTTTTGTTTCCTTCTGAGTCCGAGCTCCATCAGCAGCTTGAAAAACTAGGTGCTACGATCGTATCTGCGGAAAATGGCACTGCAAAAGCAAAGGGGTTAAAGGTAAGCGACGAGACATTTCTTCTTGGCATGACAGGAGCAAATGGTTTTGGATCACCTAGCGATAGCATCATCTGCGGCTCAATTCTTTGCAGCTCCGGCGCTTTTGTTGCCGGCACTAAAAAGCAACTCGCAGAATTAGTATCCGGAAGGATGAGCTTTCCTTCTCTTGGCGCTCTAGACTCTGCCCTCAGCTTCATCCCTGAGATGGATGCAGAACGCAAAATGGTTCAAAAACACAAATCATGGCTCATTAAAGAGCTGTCAAGCTTTTCTATTGAAGAGCTCCGTTCCCCACGC
>JAGOLG010000113.1 GCA_017994195.1 Rhabdochlamydiaceae bacterium | reverse complement strand
ATCTTGCCATTTTCCCCGTTTTAAAGCGGCTATAGATCCCAAAATAATCCCAAGGGGGATGGCCAGACAAAGAGCTTCTAATCCAAGCGTCAAGGAGATCGGGAACCCATCGCTGATAATAGAATTGGCCGACCTTCCGATATACTTAAATGAATACCCAAAGTCGCCGTGGATCACATTATTCAAATAAAGCTTATACTGATCCCAGATCGGTTGATCAAGGCCATAGTAGTGGTTCAGCTGTATTATAATTTCTTCGGGTACAGTATCTTCATCTGTAAAAGGGTCGCCCGGAATCGAATGAACCAAAACAAAAGTGAGCGTTACAACTACCCATAAAGAGGCTAAGAGAATTAGAAATTTTTTTAACAGGTGCTTAAACATAAAAAATACTGTATACTCATGCAACTATTATGAAAAGAGTAAGCGTTCGTGCAAATAAAATCCACCTGACAAGCTTAGGCTGCGCCAGGAACCTTGTTGATAGCGAAGTGATGCTTGGCATTCTTCTTAAAGCAGGCTATCAACCTACATCTGAGCTTGAAGATGCAGATTTTTTAATTGTCAACACCTGCGGCTTTTTGCAAGAAGCCCGCAAAGAGTCGTGCGATACGATTGACGCGCTGTTAAAAAGTCGTAAACAAGGAGCCAAAGTCATTGTTGCCGGCTGCATGGTGCAAAAATACGGCCCAGAGATACGAAGCCGGTTTCCTGATGTCCATTACTTTTTAGGCTCAGGCGACATGGAAAAAATCTTAGATGCCGTTGGCACACCTGAAGCTGGCGAAGCGATTACCTCAGCTCGCAGCTACTTAGAATGGGGAGAGATTCCACGCCAAGTTTCAACACCCGGCCCATTTGCTTACCTTAAAATTGCTGAAGGATGCATGAAACGATGCGCCTTTTGCATCATCCCCAACATCAAAGGTCCGCTCAAATCTAAATCCATCGATCAAGTTGTTAAAGAGTTTAATGCTCTTTTAGCCCAAGGCGTACATGAAGTGATCTTGATTGCACAAGACTTGGGCGACTATGGCAAAGACTGGGGAAAAGACCGCAAAGAAAAAGACGGCCTTGCAAAGCTTCTTCGCGCACTACTAGCAAACGATAAAAAGTTTTGGCTCCGCCTTCTCTACCTTTATCCTGATGAAATCACGCCTGAAATCATGGACATCATTGAGTCGGATCGAAGAATCTGCCGCTATTTTGATATGCCGATCCAGCATATTTCTCAGCCGATCTTGAAATCAATGAGAAGACTAACCTCTCGCCAGCAAATCATCGACATGATTAACATGCTTCGCCAAAGGTTTCCAGACATCGTGCTGCGCACCAGTCTCATGGTTGGATTCCCGGGGGAGACAGAAGAGCAGTTTCAAGAGCTCGTCGAGTTTGTGAAAAACTATCCTCTGGATAATGTCGGCGTCTTTAAATATTCACTCGAAGAAGAGTCCCATTCTGCAAAACTCCCAGGGCATATCCCTGAAGAAGAAAAACAGCGCCGCTTTGAGATTTTAACTCAAGTTCAACGTGAAGTATTGAAAGAAAGACTCCGCCGCTATGTCGGACAAACACTAGAAGTCATCGTTGAAGGATACCATCCCGATTCACCGTACCTCATGCGCGGACGGTTTTTTGGCCAGTGTCCTGAAATCGATGGAATCGTGATTATCAACGACGGCCGGCTTGTCAAATCATTTGGAAAACTCTATACCGTCGAAATCACCGATACCACAGACTATGATCTGATTGGAGCAGTAACTGGCAGAGTGAGCAAAAATAAGCTATGTCTCGCGTCGTCTTAAAACCCGGTAAAGAAAAATCCCTTCTAAATTGCCACCCCTGGATTTTTTCAGGGGCGATAGCTGCGCGCCCCTCTCATAAACCCGGAGAGATTTTCCCCGTTTTTTCCTCATCTAATAAGCTTATTGGCCATGGCTACTTCCACCCCGACAACTCCATTGCCGGCCGGATGCTGAATTTTAGCGCTCAAAATCCTCTGGATTCTGTCCGTGCCGCAATCGATAATGCCCTTGAGCTTCGGTGGCAGCTCGTCCCTGAATCAGGCAGGCGCCTTATCAACGCAGAAGGGGATGGTCTCCCGGGCCTCATTGTCGATCAATATGGAGAGGTCTTAGTCATTCAGATTCATACTGCAGGAATGGAGCTTCTCAAAGATGCCATCGTAGAACATCTCATCAAACAAGTGCAGCCCAAAACCATCTATGAAAAATCGACATCTGCCGCTCGGCGCCAGGAAGGACTTACAGATATCAAAGGGCTCGTCCATGGAATTGAAACGCCCGAAGTTACTATCACAGAACATGGCATTCCCTATATAGTTAAGCCGCTTGAAGGACAAAAAACAGGCTTTTTCTTAGACCAGCGTGAAATGAGAAAAACGGTTCTTAATCTCTCCAAGGACAAAACTGTCCTCAACTGCTTTGCTTATACCGGAGGGTTTTCCTTAGCTGCCTTGAAAGGCGGCGCTACCCACGTCACTTCTGTTGACATTTCATCCGAGGCTTGCGCCCTGGCTGCAAGGCATACCTTTGACCCCGCTAAACACACTATTACCCAGGCCGATGTCTTTGATTTTCTCCGTACACATCCGCTTAATTTCAACCTTGTGATTCTTGATCCGCCCGCCTTTGCCAAAAAGCGCTCCGACATCGAAACGGCCTCTAAAGGCTACCGAGATATTAACCGGCTAGCTTTTGAAAAAATGCCCCCAAACTCCATCCTCATCACAAGCTCATGCTCTTCCTATATGGACGCCAGCCTCTTCCAGCAAATCATCTTCCAAGCAGCCGCTGAAGCCGGCCGCTTTGTCCGCATCATCGGGCGCCATACCCAATCTTTAGACCATCCCGTTTCGATTTACCATCCTGAAGGGGATTACCTTAAAAGCTTAATCTTATATCTCTCTTAAGATTAGAGCTCTTATATGACTACTCCGTTAAATCACTTGCATTCAACCAATCAGGATAGTTACTTTCGTAGTACTCTTCAAAATTCATGCCTGTTAGCTTTTGGATCTCTTTAATGTTAGTTTCATACTTTTGCAGAAGGAGAGCAGTCTTATCTTTTCCCTCTTTTTCTTCTAGTGCAATTGCTTCAAGAGGATTTTTTCTTTCACCTGATGATTTAATAGCCTTATTACGAACTAGATAAACCTCATGTTTCAGAGTTTCGTTATAGTTAAAAATGTATATAACTTTAAAAAGATGGGTTGGAATGCCCACATCATTTTTTCCGGTTAGCATATAAGTAGTCCTTTTAACTCCATGCTCTTCTTTTGATTTAAAAACACCCCCTGAATACACATGCAGACAGAGATGTTCCTTGGCCATTTCTCTAACTTTATTTTCAAGACTTTTCCATAACCCATTATTCATTACGCTGTCTTGCGAAACAAAATTGGTAAGAAAATAAGCAGCTT
>JAGOLG010000045.1 GCA_017994195.1 Rhabdochlamydiaceae bacterium | reverse complement strand
GTATTTGTTGCGTATTTTACTTTCTCAACATATTCAAAAGAAAAAGCTATTAGGAAACTCGTCCCTTTCTCATCAAAATCGCACCGTTGAATTTAGAATAGTTCTCGGTAAAGTCGAATATCCTTTCGGTTCTAAAAATGTTCTTGGTATTCTGGTCCAAATTTCACTCGCCGATCGATATGAGTTTTTTGATGAAGAAAATCTTCAACGTGCAGTCCACCGACTCCTCCCCAATCTTCATATGGTCAAGGGCACACTTTACAAGTTTTATGGGAACAACAATAAGATTCGAACCTGCTATGCCGAATTTGAAAAAACAGGAAATCAATCTTTTACTCTTGCTGAAATTTCTCTCTTAAAAAAATCGCTCGGTGAAGAACTCATCGAAAAAACAGAACGGCTTGTTCCTTCTGTCTTTAAAATCCGAAATCAAGAAGAAGTTCTTCGGAGCATTCTAACCCTTAGTCAAGAGATTGATAGACCTTCCGATCTCTCTCAAGTCATGATTTCATTTGAAACCCAAAGCTCGGACGAGGTTATTTTTACAGCGATCTGCGTGCGAGCAGAAGACCAATTTTCCGTTTCTTTAGAAAATTTAGTTCAGAATGAGCCGTCTTCCTGCCGTTGGATTCTTGAAAGAAAGCAGATTGTCCGCTACCTGGAAAATCACCAGCCTATAGTGGCCTATTTATTCCGAGTTCTTTTGATCCCGGACTTTTCTACATTAAGAAGCGATGGCTCTTTGAATTTTTTTGCTGCCAGGCAAAAAATTGCAGCTTCACTCAAAATCAGTATCGGTGACTATAGAGATTTTAATGGTGGAATTCTCATTAAACAGGAGGAAACTCTCCTCACGCTTAGAAATGCTTTCCCCCTTATCTCTTCTGAACAGATTGAGAATATTTATTATTCGATCACCCCTATTGAAATGCAAGCGATTCTACCGAGTTCTACCCTGAAAGCTATTATCGATTTGACAGCACAAACAGCCCTTCTTGGTTTAGCAGATGCCCATGACTATCATCTGGTATCTAGCTCCAAACCTCCTTACCACATGGTTTTATTGAGCATACCTCCAGGTCCGCTTCATGAAAAAGCAAAAGATCATCTGCAACTTGTCGAATTCCCAGAAGACATTCAAGCTTCTTTTTCGCTGGCGACAAAAAAATCACATCTTTATGGCTTTTTGATCCCTCTTGAAAACAAGAAATTCACCGACCGTTTTACAGAGTCCTTGGGCAATCTGCTTCATTTCTGGTCCAATGAGGTTAAAAAACTCAAAATTCTCCGCTTGGGTCTTAATATCCCCATCAGATCTCTTGATCCTCGTATCGGCAGTGATGCTACCTCTTCGATTTTCTTGAAAATGCTCTTTGAAGGGCTCATGAGAATCGGACCCGATGGAAAGCTAGAGAATGCTGTCGCTGAAAAAGTTGAAATTTCAGATGACAGGCAAACGTATCTTTTCCACCTAAGACCTTCCTTCTGGTCTAATGGAGACCCGCTGACCAGCCACGATTTTGAATATGCGTGGAAAACAATCCTCTCACCTCATTTTAAATCACCTTTTAATCACGTTTTATTCTGTATCAAGAATGCGGAAAAAGCCAAAAAAGGTATTGTTCCGATGGAAGAAGTCGGCATCTACAGCATAAATGATCATCTCCTAAAGGTGGAATTGTCCTCTGTTTTTACCCATTTTTTAGAACTGCTTGCGCTTCCTATTTTTTCTCCCGTCCATCGAAGCCATGATCATAATAACCCTAATTGGCCGCTGGAAGAAGGGCGTCGTTATATTTGCAATGGTGCATTCAAAATCGAAAAAAACCTTAAAGATAGCGGCCTTGTTCTTATATGCAACCCCCTTTATTGGGAAAAAGAAGCGGTTCATCTTGACCGGATTGTCGTGACACCTAATTATTTGTCGCAAAATCAGGAAGTATTTCTACAAAACCATCTCCATTGGGTTGGTCACCCTTTTGGACACGGGACTTCCATTTTCAAACCCGGGCCCCAAGATACTGTGATCACTTATCCTGATAACGGCCTTTATTGGGCGATGTGCCAAACAAGCCATCCTCTTCTCAAAAATAAAAAAATTAGACAAGCTCTTAGTTTTGCTACTGATCGGCAGACCTTGCTTGATAGCCTTCATTATAAAAACGATCCTGCATTTTCGCCTTTACCGCTCATTCACAGCCAAATCAAAACCGATCGTTATCCTTTTTCGCCTGAACTTGCACGAAAATTATGGAAGGAAGGGTTAGAAGAGCTCCATTTATCTGACGATAATCTCCCTGTATTGGAAATCTTATTCTCCATTCATATTCTATTAGGAAAACAAACAGCCGAGTTTTTATGCAGCTCTTGGAAAAAACACTTAGGCGTTGTGTGCCGAATTCAAGGGTGTGATTTTAAAACGCTTTTAAATCGTTTTGCAGAAAAAGATTTTCATATTGGATTGACGCGCTGGATTCCTTGGGTCAATGACCCCTTCTATACATTGAATGCCTTCATTGGCCGTGAAAGCATCTGCAGCATCGATAACGATTTCGGTATAAGGCTGGGTGAGCTAATTAAAGCAGCCCAACTTGAAAAAGACGACCTCAAACGCTACGCTTCTATTAAGCAAATAGAAGAAATTCTTGTAGATGAGCAACCCATCATCCCTCTGTTCCATACCTACTCGCAATCCATGAAAAAGAAATCTCTTAAATTCCAACCTAATCATGTGTTAATGGACTTTAAATGGGCTCGATTAGAGTCTGATTTAACGTAAGACACTTGCAAATAAAATAGAGCCGATCAATAATATACGACTAATGAAATTGCGAAATTGGTTTGTAGCAGTTTATTTAGTTCTACTTTGTGGATGTAATTCTTCCGCATCAACATCAAAAGAGCAGCCTCGAACTTTGCGTACTTGTCTTTCAAGCGATATTATTTCTTTGGATCCCCGAAAAGGGGTCGTCATGGGAACCCAAGGTGTTGTGCGCATGCTTTTTATGGGTCTTGTTCGTCTGGATGAAAATCTAAAACCCACTTTAGAACTTGCAGAATCGTACCGCGTATCTAGTGATTTTAAGACATATGTCTTCACATTAAAAGATTGCCTTTGGTCTGATGGTTCTCCAATCACAGCCTATGACTTTGAGAATACATGGAAAGCAGCCTTAACTCCTGCTTATTCTTCAAGCTGCACAAACATGTTTTTTTCTCTAAAAAATGGAAGAAAAGCATTTTTAGGGCAGGTATCGATCGATCAGTTGGGCGTCAAAGCTTTGGATGATAAAACACTCATTATTGAGCTTGAATCCGGAAACCCAAATTTTTTAAACATTCTAATGCATCAGGTTTTCTCCCCTGTGCATCATACAATGCGTTATGATCCTCCAAATATTTCGAATTTAATTTGTTCAGGGCCTTTCTGTTTAAATGAATATGTATTCCAAGATAAAATTACTCTCAAGAAAAACCCCCGCTATTGGAATTCTTCAAAAGTCCAACTTGATCAACTTCATTACTACATTATCAAAGACCCTTCAACCGCTCTCATGATGTTTGAGAAAAAAGAGATTGATTGGCTGGGAGATCCTTTATCCAAGATTCTTCCTGATTCTATTCCTTCTTTGAAAGCCAAAGGAATCCTCAAATGCTATCCTATGGCTGGACTTCAATGGTTGTTTATTAATACTGACAAAGCTCCATTGAATAATGCCAATATTCGAAAAGCGCTTGCCTATGCGATTGATAGAAAAATGATCATGGAAGAACTTTTCCATCTAGATGGATTGACTCCAACGCTTGGGCTTATTCCAAAGATTGTCAAAAAAGAAAGATGGCATCCATGGTTCAAAGATAATGATATACCACTTGCACAAGTGCTTTTTGAAGAAGGGCTTCAAGAGCTGGGCCTTTCAAGAGAAAACTTCCCTAAAATTACCATTGTTTATGCAACTTCTGGAAGTGCAAAACCTGTGCAGGCTGTGCAGCAGATGTGGAAAAGACATCTTGGAATTGAGATTCAGGCAGAACAACTCGATTTCCCAATTCTAATTAGCAAGTTGTACGAACACGACTACCAAATCAGTTGGTTAGGATGGATTCTGCAATATAATGACCCTGTAAGTATGTTAGAAATCTTTAAGCATAAAAGTATACAACCCAACTACTCTGGATGGGAAAACCCCGACTTTATTACACAAGCAAACGCATCTTTAATGGCCGAGTCAGAAACAGACCGGTGGGCGCATGCTGAAGCGGCAGAAAAGATTTTTTGCGATGATATGCCCTCAATTCCGGTGAATGATTTTACAGCCTTCTATCTGCAGCAGCCTTATGTAAAAGGCGTCAACGTCAATCATTTATATTTGGTTGATTTTGACCGAGCTTCTGTTGATTTGCAGTAAGCGTCTAATTCAATAAATTAGCGAGCTTTTGGCCGCGTCAAAGCCATGTGCTTGAGTTGCTGGGGTTAGGGGTAGTATTGCAGAAATACAACCCCTAACCCCAGCAACTCAAGCACAAGAGCTTTCACGCAGGCCATAAACTCACGAATTTATTGAATTAGACGCTAGAAGCCGAACCTCATGCGCATTGAAAGAAGAACGGACAAATGGTCCTGAATACATCTGAAGAATTCCTATAGATTGTCCATACTCTTCGTATCGCTTGAACTCTTCAGGCGTTACGAAGGATTTGACGAGAAGCTTTTTTCGGTTTGCTTGGAGGTATTGACCGATCGTAACAATATGGCATCCGGCTTCTTTCAGATCACGAAGTGTTTCAAACACTTCTTCTTGTGTTTCTCCAAGTCCAACCATCAGCCCTGACTTAACAAATGAAGCATCGCCCGATTCTCTTGCAAAACGGAGCACCTGAAGCGTCCTGTCGTAGGTTGCTTTATGGCGCACGCGAGGGCTCAGAGAGCGAACTGTTTCAATATTATGATTAAAGACTTCGGGGTGGAATTTTAACACTTGCCCAAGGGCCTCGAAGTTTCCATTAAAATCAGAGGTCAGCACTTCGACGCCACAGCCCGGATTTTTCTCACGAATGGCTTTGATAATTTCACCCATATGGGCAGCGCCGCCATCTGCAAGATCATCGCGGGCAACCATTGTTACAACCACGTGTTTGAGCCCCAATTCTTGAACTGACAAAGCAATTCTCTCTGGTTCGTCTGCCTCAGGAGGAAGAGGCTGTTTGGTAAAATCGATGTCGCAGAAGCCGCAATTTCTCGTGCAAGCACTTCCTAACGCAAGAAAAGTCGCTGTTTTATTGGAATAACAATGAAGCCTATTAGGACATTTTGCCTCTTCGCATACAGTATTCAGGCGATATTTTTTTACAATCGATCCTGTTTGAAAAAGCTCTCCACCCCGAGGAATTGTACGATGAAGCCATGAAGGAAAACGACCGACTTCCGCTTCAGGATTGTCCGGTAATTTATTTAATACCTTCAGCTTGATCGAAGGCGTCGAATCGAATGCTTTATCATCCATTATTTTTTTACCCTGGGAGGAAAGTGGATCGGTGTGTTTTGCGCGAGAAGGCCCGCCTCCAGCCAAGCTTCCGGAAGGGTTGGATGCGCATGGATTGTCTCAGTTAAACAATCGACTGTGAGTTCATTGGTCATTGCAAGCGCTATCTCAGCAATGAGCGATGCAGCATCATGGCCGACGACCTGAGCACCTAAAATTTGACCTGTTTTTTGATCGACGATTATTTGAGCAAACCCTTCTGTTTCCATAGAAGCCACTGATTTCCCGAGCGCCTGAAACGGGAACTTGCCAGCAGTTGCTGAATATCCTTTTTCGATAGCTTGTTCAAGTGTAAGCCCGACTGTTGCAATTTCCGGGAGCGTGAAGATGACTGCTGGTACCGCCTCATAATGCATTGAAGCTTCTCCTACGGTTGCATTTACAGCAGCAACAATTCCTTGATGCGAAGCTACGTGGGCCAGCATCACAAGACCTGTCACATCACCAATCGCATAAATACCCGGAACATTTGTTTCCATCTTGTCATTCACTATAATTGCTCCTCGATCCGTGGTCATCACGCCGGCCATTTCAAGGCCTAAATCTTTAGAAACAACTTTTCGGCCGATTGCTACGAGCACTGCATCTGCAGCTACAGGCGCTTTATCTTTAAGCCGGATGGACACTCCATTTCCTTGACCATCGATGCCTTCTACCATGACGCCTGTTTGCACGTCGATGCCTTTCTTTTTAAAAGCAGCTGTGAGTGCATCTGACACCCCCTTTCCTTGTGTTGCCACAAGAGCTGGCAATGCTTCTAAAACGATCACTTTAACGCCTAGTTCGGCATAAAGCGATGCAAATTCACAGCCAATATATCCACCACCGATAACAGCAAGTGTTTTTGGAAGTGTGGTTAGTCCTAAAATCGACGTCGAATTGAACACTTTCTTATGATCGCAAGGAAACGCAGCCACATCAATCGGCTCGGAACCAGAAGCAATGATGATTTTTTCTCCGTGGATAATGACATTATCGGTTCCTTTGATCTTGAGCTCAAAAGGCGCAACAAATGAAGCCATTCCTCGCAAAATTTCAATGCCATTGGACTGAATAAGTCCTTCTAAACTTTTACGAATTTTTGAAACTACGCCATCTTTACGATCTTTCATTTTAGCGTAATCAATAGAAACCTCTCCTACATGAATTCCAAAATCAGCTGCATGTTGAATCAGATGCAGCGCATGAGCGTTTGAAATAAGAGTTTTTGTAGGGATGCAACCGACATTTAAACAGGTTCCTCCTAAATCGGCCTTTTCAACCAATGCTACTTTTTTACCTGTTTGAGATGCTTTGATAGCCGCCACATAGCCGCCAGGCCCGGCTCCAATCACAATTACATCGTAATATTTTTTTTCTGTCATACATGCCTTTTTGCGCAATTCTAGCAAAAGTTAGGTAAAAAAACACCGAAAGTTGTACGATGATTTATAAGGAGAGCGTATGAAGCCTGTTGAGCGTCAAAAAATATGTCCTAATTGTGATGGAAGAATTCCTCAGGAATCGACTCAATGTCCCTTCTGCTTTGCCCAACTCCAGGATGGGTCCTCCAATTCAAAAAGCACCCCTGTGACCGACCCTCTTTCTGCTCTTTATCCTCCTCCCTATGCTGGTTTAGAGCCCAAAACGGCTATTAAAACCGCAGCGGCTTTAGATCCTGTTTCTCAAAATGAGACCACATCCGACTCAATTCCATTTTGGTCGATTTTAATGCTTGCATTAGGCAGCAACCTGCTCACTCTAGGGATCTTACAGTTCTTTTTCTCCGATCATGGCGTTCTAAGACTTGAAATGAACGCAAGTTATTGGTTCTTAATGGTTATCGTCTCTATCCCACTGGTCTACTTTGGGCTTAAGAACTTATCTTCTAAAAAACAATCGTAAAACATTCTATATCTGACACTTAAGAGATAACACAAACCTATTATAAAATAATTTATATTATGATATAATGTATATTATAATTAATAGGTTAATAAAAAATGTCATTAAATAATAACATATCACTATCTTTTGTAATTGATAATGGTTGTTTTCGTCTTTTTAATTCGTCTGAAAATGATTCGATAGATGAAAAGACTTCTCTTCAAGCAGGTGTCAATCTGAAGCAAATTGTAGATCGCCTGACAGGCCCCAAAAGGCCCATTAAAAATCCCCAAGTATTGCAAGATGGAATCTGCACAATCCAAATAACTCATGCTGAAGAAGGCTATATTCTGAAGTTCGAAGATATTCAATGTCTTGAATCACATCCGATTAAATTAAACGAGAAATATGTAAAATTCCTTTCCGGAGTTTCAACTAAAGCCCCTGTTATCGTTCCAAATTTACCGGCTCCTAAACAGCTCGACCTAGAAGATGATTGGGTCTTAGTCCCGAGCGCTGAGCCCTCACAAGTTACTTTGCCTCCAGGAATCAAAAATACGGGAACTGATTGCTTTATGAATGCTGTTTTCCAAATCATCATGCACGATGACCTGCTGAGAGCTGCCCTCGTAGATACCTATCAAAATAATCCCTCTCCAAAAGCCCAGGCTTTGATAGCAGCGATCAACCACTATGCTCTGGGAGAAACTATTTCTACCAAGGAACTACGTCAATTTATGCCTAAGGGTTTTCAAAATGGGCAGCAAGATGCCAGTGAATTCTTAGCTTTTCTTCTAAATTCCGTTTCAGTCGAAAGACATGGTGAACTGTATGCCAAACTCATAACGACTAATGAGTGGGAGAAAAAAGGGTGGTTTGGAATGGTTTCTGAAACCAAAACAACTTCTATAACGTCAAGCGAGTTTCTAATTCCTTTGCAGATTCCAAAAACTGATAAAATAATTAATGGGACTGATTTAATCCAAAACCATTTCGCAAAAAAACGTCATCAGGGTGAAAATTATAAAGATGAAGCGAGTGGAAAAATTTATTCTCCAGGTCATGTGCAATTAACGATTGAAAATAACCCTGAGCGTCTTGTCTTTTCTCTTAATCGCTTTGATGCTTCTGGTAAAATCCATTCCAGCGTTGAGATGCCAGAGATTGTAGAAGTGTGTGGTAAAATATATGCCTTGAACAAAGTCATCATGCATCACGGAAAAACAATGGGCAATGGACACTATACAATTTTAATGCAAAATGAAGCCGGCCATTGGCTTCATGCAGATGACACAACCGTCTTCCCAGTCAATAGAACTTCTCAAGATCTGAGTGACGGCTATATCTACTTCTACGAACGTGTATAAGCTTAACCTTCTTGGTGCGTTCCGAGCTCCGGCATTAGTGAGAGATTCGTTCTAAAGTCAAATTCGGGCCGCGTCTCTTCAATTTCAGGAGCTTCATTTTTTGGAGCATCTTCAGGAATAATCATCTGAAACTTGAAAAGCGAAAGGGCTATTTCGCTTTTGAGCGTCTCGCTTAAAGTATCAAACAGCATAAATGCTTCATGTTTAAACTCAAGCAAGGGGTCTTTCTGCCCTACGACGCGCAGATTCACTTCGGTTCTAAGATAGTCGATATGAAGAAGGTGCTGCTGCCATTTTCGATCGATGCTGCGGATGAGAATATTACGAACGACTTCTCTTAAAATCTCATCGGCATCCATTTTTTGAGCCTGATCAGAAGCTTTTCTCTGCACGTTTTCTATTGTTTCACGCTCATGAACGATTTTATCGCGAAGAGCTTTTATAACTTTTTGCGCTGCTTTATCTTCAATTTCTTGAAGCTGCAAGTAGTCATTATCAAACTCTTCTGCTTCAAAAGTCACAGGGAAATGAGTTAAAAGCCACTGACGGAAACCTTCGGGATTCCATCCGCCCTGTGTTGATTTACTAACGAAAAACTTTTGCGCTTTTTGATAGCAGAGGCTTTCTAAAACTTCTTCAGCAAGCTGCAGAGAATTAGTATGATGCAGCACTTCATTGCGGAACGTATAAATCTCAGCTCGTTGTTTGTTCATCACGTCATCGTATTCCAGCGTGTGTTTACGAATTTGATAATTTCTTTGTTCCACACGTTTTTGCGCTGTCTCAATCGACTTGTTGAGTACCTTTGCAGTAATCGGCTCTCCTTCTGGAGGACGGAATTTTTGTAAGAACGCTGTGATCCGCGGTGATGTGAAAAGCCTTAAGAGCGAATCTTCAAACGAGATGAAAAATTTTGAGCTGCCCGGATCTCCTTGGCGAGCGCAGCGGCCGCGCAGCTGCCTATCAATCCGGCGTGATTGATGGCGTGTTGTTCCAATCACATGAAGACCGCCGAGTTCGGCAACGCCGGCTTCAAGCTTAATATCGGTTCCTCTTCCTGCCATGTTAGTCGCAACTGTAATTGCTCCTTTTTGGCCTGCCAGCGCGATGATCTCAGCTTCTTTCGCATGATTTTTCGCATTCAAAACCGTGTGCTCGAGTTTATTTTGCTTCAATATGCGGGAGAGTTTTTCAGAAATCTCAACCGATTCGGTTCCAATCAAAATAGGACGCCCTTTCCCGTGGATCTCTTGAATCTCTTTGATGAGCGCGTTATATTTTTCCCTTTCGGTCATATAAACTTCGTCATCGGCGTCTTTGCGAACACAGGTCCGGTGTGTCGGAATTGCTAAAACTTCGATCTTGTAGATCTCTTTAAACTCATTGGCCTCTGTCATGGCCGTTCCGGTCATTCCTGCCAGTTTTGAATAGAGTCTAAAGTAATTTTGAAGCGTGATCGTCGCATAAGTTTGCGTCTCGCCTTGAATTGCAACGCCTTCTTTAGCTTCGATCGATTGATGGAGTCCGTCTGAAAAACGGCGTCCCGGTTGCGGACGGCCCGTGTTTTCATCGATGATGACAATTTTCCCTTCGGCAACAATGTAATCAACATCTTTTTCCATCAGCAAATGGGCTCTCAAGAGCTGTCTTAAATTGTGAGCTTTTTCTTTTCTTTGCGCATCTTCTTCGCGCAAGACAACTTTTTTCTGAAGTTTTCCCTGTTCATCTAAAGAGGCGTCATGGTCAATCTTGGAATATTCGTGTCCCAGATCAAGCATCATAAAATCGTCTGCAGAATGCCCCATCTCTGCCCAAAGATGAATCCCTTTATCCGTCAGCTCATATTCACTGGCCCGCTCATCAACGATGATATAAAGCTCTGAAAGCGCCTTTGCGCGGTCTTCTTTGTTCTGCTCTCCGTAGTAGAAAACATCCCATGCATCAATTTCTGCGCGCATTTCGGGGTCTTCTTTAATTCTTTTGAGAATTTTGTTGTGTGGCATTCCTTTACCGACAAGCCACAGCTTCCGGAAGGCTTCTTTCACTGTCCCTTCTTGTTCTTTTGTGAGCTTTGGACGCTCTCCTTCTACCATTCTCCCTGCGCTCTCCAGCATTTTACGGGCATCGGTTGCAAGCTTCGTACAAAGATCTCGCTGAAATCGCACCAATTGAGAGACAGGTTCTTTGAGGACATCGTACATCTGCTTTGAGCCGCCTGCGGGGCCTGAAATGATCAGCGGTGTTCGTGCTTCATCGATCAAGATTGAGTCGACTTCATCGATAATGGCAAAATAATATCCTCTTTGGCACTGATCTTCTGCCCGCTGCGCCATCGAGTTGTCTCGTAAATAATCGAATCCGAATTCAGATGAAGTTCCATAAACAATATCGGCTTCATAGACAGCTTTACGTCGAAAATGAGGTGTGCTGTTTGTTAGCGCTTCAACGCGCAGGCCCAGCCATCTGAAAATCGCTCCAATCCACTCAGAGTCCCTCTGTACCAGATAGTCGTTGACCGTGACAAGGTGGACAGGCTTCCCGGTGAGCGCATTTAAATAGAGCGGCATAGAGGCCGTCAGGGTTTTTCCCTCCCCTGTCATCATCTCCGCGATCGATCCATAGTGAAGAGCAACCCCCCCTAGAATCTGCACATCGTAAGGCACCATGTCCCATTTTTGGCTGTAGCCCGAGACATGCACTTCCATCCCGCACATGCGACGGCAAGCCGATTTAACAACCGCAAAAGCCTCAGGAAGGATCTGATCGACCGTTTCTCCTCTTGCAAGACGGCTTTTAAATTCAGCTGTTTTTGCCTTGAGTTCATCATCGGAAAGCGTTTGAAGCTTTTCTTCTTCCGCTTTCACTTGACGTACAATTTTATGGTACTTCTTGATGAGACGGGTCTGCTGAGTTCCAAAAATGTGCTTTAAAATGCCAAACATGGGTACCTTTCAAATTAAAATTATAAGAATGTCTTCACTTCTAAGGATATCACGAATGATCAAAATATTGCCAGATAGCTTCAATCTCATGTAACATAGTGAGGATGAAAAATAAAATTTTACCGCTATTATTTATTTTAATTCCCTCTTTGACCTTCCCGCTTGCAAAAGAAGGGGAAGATCTTCAAACCATCGATCTTCTAATTGCCTCTACTGAAAGACAGCTATCTGTTCATAAACAGCTCCATGCCTTGATGTTAGAATTTCAAAAACAGCAAGATCTTTTCATAGACAGCGAGCAACCCAAAGAGCTTGCTAGAGAGATGGTTCAAACAGCATCTAAAATTCTTAGCATGGCCGAAGAACATCAACTCATCCATCTTTTCACACCTTTTTATGTTGAGGAGCTCAAGTTTTTTGCCGGCATTTCAAAGAAAAGAGCCCTATGAAGAATATCCGCTACCTAGATCGAGCAACCGGCGAAGAAAAACAAGAGAAAGTGTACGGAGGGTTTTTCATCCAACTCCTCTATAGCGATCATTTTTTTTCAAGGCTGCTGGCAAAGCTCATTCTTCCTCTCATGACAAAGTTCTCTTTTCCCTCAGCCCTTTATGGCGCTCTTCAAAAAGCTCCTTGGAGTCGTACCAAAATCAAACGATTCATCCAAAAGTACCATGTCGACTCTACGGAGTTTCAAGATCCTGTTTCGTCCTATCAATCCTTCAACGATTTTTTCATTCGAAAACTAAAACCCTCTGCGCGCCCTCTTTCTCCTGGAGACAATATTGCAGTTCTTCCTGCTGATGCCCGCTACCTAGTCTTTCCAAATATCGATCATTCCGAAGGTTTTTTTGTAAAAGGGAAAAAATTCACCCTTGCTTCGCTCTTGCAAGATGAGCGTCTTGCCGATCAGTTTGCGCATGGAGCCATGGTTGTTGCGCGTCTGGCTCCTGTTGACTACCATCGCTTTCACTTTCCTTGCGATGGACTGGCACATGCACCAAAAGAAATCCCAGGGCCTCTTTACTCTGTCAATCCCCTAGCCCTTAAACGGCACAGTGAAATACTTGCGCAGAATAAACGGATGATCACGCAAATTGACACAACGGGTTTTGATACGATCCTTTCCATTGAAGTCGGGGCAACCTATGTCGGAACGATCCATCAAACATTTACACCGGAAACTTTTCAAATAAAAGGCGCAGAAAAAGGGTATTTCTCTTTTGGCGGCTCCTGTCTCATTCTACTCTTTCAACCGGGGAAAATTAAACTCGATCAAGATCTCATTGACGCTTCCTCCCGTTCTCTAGAAATGGTCGGCAAGCTGGGTCAATCTTTAGGAAAACAAATCTGACACTCTGTGTGTTTGCCTCTTGCCGGACAAAACTTACGCGCGTAGTAGATAATTTGGAGATGAACTTTGATCCAACTT
>JAGOLG010000112.1 GCA_017994195.1 Rhabdochlamydiaceae bacterium | reverse complement strand
AAAGAGAAGGACAAAACCAAGCGATAATCCTACAATGACTGCAGGACTGATAATTTGTTTCAAAGTGCTTTTAAACTGAAAAGGATGGAGGTCGGTTTTCGGCAGAATCTTAAAACTGAGCCAGCAAATAAGTCCAAAAAAAAGAGCCGCCTGAATCGTACCGAAGACAAGCGCTTTCCACATCGGAATATTTGGTATTAGTTCCAAGCTTTGAGCGTAAGGATAGATCGACAACGAGCCTATGATGCATAAGGCCCACAAAAGAAAAAAAGTCCTTTTACTAACTTTCATTATCTCATAATAACTTTAAGTTTTCTTTTCTACAACGATGGGAGAATAACTTTTTGAAACTTCTAATCTGTAGTGAGATCGAACTGTTGCGAGTTTTGCAACAGTTCTATTCTGATGACAAATCGGCAATCACATAGCTTAAATCACTCATTCGGTCGAAAAAGACATGTGCTCCTGAATCTTTTAATCTTTGCCGCATGTTCAATGTGATATGCCCTCCCCCACCGAATGCCGAGACTGTCATTCCAGCCGCCAACGCCCCTTTTAAGGGGACGAAAAGAAGCCTATCTAAGTCTCAAATTTTCTTAATGGTCATGTTCGGCAGGTAAGAAATGAGGATGAGTCTTTTTGATCCAGTTAATTACAAATGTTTTGAAATCCTTGATTTCTTTGATGATTTCAGAGGCTTCAGCTTCAGAAACCTCACCAGAACTTGTATAGTCGCAGATATGCCTTTTTACACGGCATGCATTCAAATAATTTGATAGTTCTTCGAGTTCTTTGCCCATGATTTCATCTAAAGCATCGATTGAGATACGATGATGTCCTGTTTTGTTGGAATTAGTTCTAAAACCCGCTGTTCGGAGTACAATAGTGGCTAGTTGTAGAGCTGCGTTGTACGCGGTGCTAAATTTACGATCAGGGGATAAACCAGAAATATCCGCATCACTAAGATCCCGATTCACAATATTAAAGAGTTTTTCTATTTCTTCTCTTGAAGTGCTATGAGCCTTCAGTCTTTCTTCTTTCAACCATGTTTTCAAATTCATTTTTATCTCCCATTATCCAAATTTTTGGGGTGTTGACTATTTCTGCCATAAAGTGATCTTTGCCCGAAATTCTTTTCAGGAATTCGTCCCGACTAAAAAGAGCAGGATTTAATTCTCTTTGAAGTTCTTTTGAGAGAGGTCCTAAAGCTTTTGATAGCTCGCGCAAGGTCAAATCTGCAATGATGAATAAATCGATATCGCTACTAGTCGATTCATCACCTCGAGCAATGGAACCAAAAATAAAAGCTGCATTAATTTTATTGTGAAAAGGCATTAAGGCTTTGCGGATGCTATCACCTAAACCAACCGTCTTGAAAAACAATTTCTTTAAATCTTCAAATCCTGGATGGCTTCTTACGGCCTTATAATACACCATTCTCCCACGTTTAACTGATGAGATAAGACCTATTTCTTCTAAAATCTTCAAGGCTCTTTGAACTTGCATCAGAGCATGCCCTGTTTTTTTAACAATATCTGATTGATAAAATTCTTCCTCGGGGTTAAGCAAAAACAAGCCCAGTGTTTCAGCCAGGGAAGGGTTTGCGAAAAGTTTTAGAAAAGGAGTCATAGGGTTTTACAACATTTTGTTGTTTCATTACAACATTTTGTTGTATATTCGTAAAGAGAATTTTCTACAATGTTTTTGATCACTAAATAAATTCGCGGTATTAGACCTTTCCTTCTAAGCTTGATGGCTTAAGCAATTGTCATCCGTTGATTCCAAAAATAATAGGATATGTACTTAAGTTGCTTATTCAGAGCCATAATCGTGATATCATGAAAATGGTCAATTACGCTTTAAGACTTGAGGTGGGCGCGTGAGACTCGAACGGTTTTCTCTTCCCTAATTAAGGACACGAAAAGAGGCTCTCTCAGACACTGATACTGATCAGAGCTGCAACGCCAAACCCCGCAATGATCAACCCAGCAATCCGGTTGATCCATATCATCACTTTTTGGCTGACTTTTTTGCGAAATAGAGTCACTCCTTCGCTCAAAATCAGCCACCAGGCAGCAGAACCCAGAAAAACGCCTAATACGAGGTGGGTTGCTTGAGTATAATCTTCTTGAATGGCGGTAAATCCAAAACCTGCAAAAAGAGCTAAGAATGTAATAATTGTCATTGGGCTCGTAATTGTAAGACAAAAGGTAGAGATAAAGTCGTAAAAAAGAGAGGTATGCGGCATCTCTTTAGATTGTGCTCCAGGTTTTGCAATAAACGTCTTCCACCCTAGATAAAGCAAGAATCCTCCGCCAATTAAACGGAGCCAAAATTGTCCAGATAGAAGAAAGTTCGAAACAAAGGTAAGTCCAAAGGCTGCGATAGCAGCATATGTCGCATCTGCCACGGCTGCTCCAACACCAGAAACGAATCCGGACCATCTTCCGAATTGGAGTGTTTTTCGAATGCAGAGAACACCTATAGGGCCGACAGGCGCAGCGATCGAAAATCCAAGGAGTAGTCCCTTTAAAAAAAACTCAAAAGTCATATTGTCCATTCCAGGGATTTTGATTTGCCATCTATAATAGGACAAGTAATTCTATCATAAATCCCACTATTCTTCTAGAGCGGCTTGCTTTATAATTCGATGTTAAGGGTATCTTTGATCTAACAGCTGGAAAGGAGACGACTTATGGAGCGTAAAGAAGACTGTTTTCATCTAGGCGCGAAGGCGCTTATTCAAAATACAGAGGGTAAACTGCTGCTTTTAAAGAAAAACCCTAAAAAACCTCATCAAAAAAGTGTTGAGTGTTTGTGGGATTTGCCAGGCGGGCGTATTCATAAAGGTGAATCGTTAGAAGAGGCGCTTAAGCGAGAAGTGTTTGAAGAAACAGGTTTGAATAACATGACTAGGATAGAACCATTCACAATGGTGCTGTCTGAAAGCCGCATTCCTCTTCAGGAGGGTGATGTTGGTTTGATTTATGCCGTGTACTTGTGTGATATCTTGGATGAGAATCCGCCGATTCAATTGAGTAATGAACACTTGAGCCATATCTGGGTCCTCCCAAGAGAGGCTGCAGATTTGCTCGCACCGATTTGTCCGGCCCAGCTCATAAAAAGAATAGGCCAATTACACAAAGGGACTTATGAAACGACGAAAATTTAAACAAGAAAAGCTTTGGCGCGATAAAGCCGTGGATCGTCTCGAACAGATAGGATCTAAAATTCATTGGACAAGATTGAATGATGATCAGTTTGTAGATCAGCTTAAAATTAAGCTCATGGAAGAAGCTGAGGAAGTTTGCAAGGCTAAAACCAAGGAATCGCTGCTTGAAGAGCTTGCAGATGTATTAGAAGTCATCGACTCTTTTTGCCAGCTTCATGAGGTTACTTTGCAAGATGTCATTGACCTCCAACGTAAAAAGCATCAAGAGCGCGGTGGGTTTCAAGGCCGGAAATTTGTTACAGTTGCAGAACACCCTATAGG
>JAGOLG010000044.1 GCA_017994195.1 Rhabdochlamydiaceae bacterium | reverse complement strand
GCATTAGATGCATATCAAAAGTTACCAAGCAAAGTTTCTCGAGCCTGGAGCTACATGCCGTGGGTAAGCAATGCTCTAACTTTTTATGACGGAGATAGAATGTGGGCTGTGTTGGGCTTTGCAATCCTTCTTAAGAAAAGGCTTTGAGCCCTATTCTAGTGTGCAGATTTTTTCTTTTCAGTAGTCTTTTTAAAGACTTATAATTTACTCTACTCAAACGAAAGTAATATGGCGTCTTACATTTTTCAAAAACCATGGCTCTGGTCTGATTTAGCGAGCAGTTATTATCGTGGTAGCTTGGTCATATCCAATGCTCTACTTCCTACAAGAAAGATAAATGTATCACAACTAGTTCTCCCTCTATACTTATTCATCGACACCTACTTCCTTGCCCGCTCGCTCAGTGCAGCTCATCAGGCTCTGACGGCCAAATCTGTTTCATATACTCTTATCGCACTGTATAGTTTGAATTTGGGAATAACACAGGTGATGGAGGGCGATCCCAAGGAGAATAGTCCGGAATTTGTCATTTGGAACTACACACCTAAGGTGCTAGCTATAATGAATGCAGCCTTAATTATCCTAGATACTAAAGAAAGGCCGATGAGAACTTTTGCCTATACTGTAACAGTTGTCACGCGCGCTTTAGATTATTACAGAAAATTACCTAGCAGGATATCTCAAGTCTGGGACTACATGCCGTGGGCATGCCATGCTCTGAATTTATATGATGGTGACAGAATAAGCGCTGTGGTGGCTATTTCAAGGAAGGTTCTTCAATCCTATCGAGTTATGCCATGGGTAAACGATGTTCTAATTTTTCATGAAGGAATTAGAATATGGGCTGAGATAGGGTTATCAATCCTGCGTTATCATTATTATAAAAGACTTTGAGCCCTGTGTACCGCGCGGATTTTTTCATTTGCTTCGCGGTGGATTTGAAGAGGGCTTTTTTTATCGTTTTTAAATCTGAAGGCGGCATTGATAAGTGTTGTGTTAAATGTTGTTGGGACTTTTGAGATTGCAAGCTCTTCGAAGGCTTTTCTCTCTAATGCTTTGAGCGATTTTTTCTTTTGCCATTCCTTAATTTCCATCTCAAAGACGGTTTTTGAAAGTTCATCACCCAAGGCTGCTTGCAGTATTTGCTTGGGCGCGTAACGGAAATTGATTGGGGGAAATGTTTTTTCTCTAAATCGGACATACTCATGCAAAGAAGGATATCCAGTATTTGTGCCTACGAGCATTTTGTAGTAAATAGCATCGAGCGCTGGATTATCGAACTTCAGATCCTCGAGAGATTCGATCTTTTCTTTCATGAGCTCTTTGACAATCAAGAAGGCTGTATCTTTTATACCTGCCGCTTTGTAAAAATCGCACGATCCATAGAGAAGCTCGATCAAACGTACCACTGTTTGTTTTAAGAAAAATTGAAGCTCGGGGTTTGCTGCTTCATATAGAAAAGCAAGGTTGATCTTGCTTTCCTCGCAGCCATCATGGAATGAGCGGGGAGGTTTATCATTTGTTCCTGGAGATGAAGCCGGTTTCTTTGGTTTTTTGATTGTTGTATTTTCATCTGTTCTGGTGGTTTCATTCTTTTTTTTTGTAAAAGATTCATTAGCTTGCTTTGAAAGAAGCGTTAAATAGGTCTGGTGCTTGGTCTCAATGAGTTTGCTCTCCCGAGCGGTTCTGAAGGCGGAAGAAAATAAGAAGGAACTCATCAGCGATAGAAGGATTAAAAATGTGAAAACAAAAGGTAAAAAGTTCATAAAAAAAGAGGAAGCTCCTCTTGATTGAAGGTTACTTTTATCAGGCGAGGTTTGTTAGGGGGGTATTTCTTTGAGAATTCGCCTTTTTTTTCATCAAAGAGCTCGAGCTTAATAGAGTTTGCTTCCTCGCTTAAGATTTCGTGTCTGCGGCTTCCTTTTTTAGGCCAGCAGGTCAGTGATAAGATGTTATTTTTGATCTGCAAGACGGCTTTAACCTCTGCGCGGAAAGCTCTTTCGTGATCGACGTTTCCTTTATAGCGGATGTAATAGACGTTATCAGATAGGCATTTAACATCAGTGACGTTTTTGAAAAGAGCTTCAAACCGAAGCTTTAGCCGCTGTAGCTTTAAGATTTTTTCACGGTCTTGCTTGAGATGGTTTTTGGCTTTGATTGCGTCATAAAATCCGTTTAAAAGGATGGCGATCACGCCGCCCATCAGCGTAAAGGCGATAATCATTTCTAGAAGAAGAGCGGGGTGTCGTTTTCGCATTCCTAACATCTTCTGCCGGGTACTGTATTTTCTTCAACGGTAAGAAAAATCTTGAATCGTCCAGATTAAATTTTTTTGTTTATATTCTTGTAAGTAAAAAATGGGTATAATCGAGGGCCCATGACAACGGAATACAAATACGGCTTTACAACTGAAATTGAAATGGAATCAATTCCGAAAGGACTTTCGGAAGAGACCATCCGTTTAATTTCGGCTAAAAAAAATGAACCTGCCTTCCTTCTTGATTTCCGCTTAAAGGCCTATCAAAGATGGAAAGAGATGACGCCGCCTGTGTGGGGCAATATCCAATTTCCTTCGATTGATTATCAAGATATGTGTTATTACTCTGCGCCTAAGAAAAAGCAGCAGCTGAATTCTCTGGATGAAGTCGATCCTGAGCTTTTGAAAACTTTTGAAAAGCTGGGGATTCCTGTTGATGAACAGAAACGGCTTGCAAACGTTGCCATCGATGTCGTTTTTGATTCTGTCTCGCTTGGAACAACTTTTCAAAGCGAGCTTAAAAAAGCAGGTGTTGTTCTCTGCTCTATTTCTGAAGCTGTTGAGCTTTACCCCGAGCTAGTTGAAAAATACTTGGGAAGCGTTGTTCCTATCGGCGATAATTTTTATGCGGCGCTCAATTCAGCTGTTTTTTCGGATGGCTCGTTTGTGTATATCCCGAAGGGCGTCCGATCTCCCATGGAGCTTTCGACCTATTTCCGTATCAACGACAAAGAAACCGGTCAATTTGAGCGAACGCTCATCATCGCTGAAGAGGGGTCGTATGTCAGCTACTTAGAGGGCTGCACGGCGCCGGCTTTTGATAAGAATCAGCTTCATGCTGCGGTTGTAGAGCTAGTTGCGCATGATAATGCTGAGATCAAATACTCCACGGTCCAGAACTGGTATGCCGGCGATCCTAAAACAGGGGTTGGGGGAATTTATAATTTCGTGACAAAACGGGGAAGGTGCGCAGGATTTCGCTCCAAAATATCTTGGACGCAAGTGGAAGCTGGAGCTGCTATCACCTGGAAGTATCCGAGCTGCATTTTGCAAGGCGATGAATCTGTAGGGGAATTTTATTCCGTTGCATTGACCAATGGAAAAATGCAGGCAGATACCGGCACCAAAATGATCCATCTTGGAAAGAAAACACGCTCCACGATTATTTCAAAGGGGATTTCTGCCGATCAATCGCATAACACTTACCGCGGTCTTGTTAAAATCGCTCCGCGTGCTAAAGGGGCTCGCAACTACACCCAGTGCGATTCGATGCTAGTGGGCAATCAGTGTTCTGCCAATACATTCCCTTATATCGAAGTGGCAAACCCTACAGCTCAACTGGAGCATGAAGCTTCAACTTCCAAGATGAATGAAGAACAACTTTTTTATTTGCAATCTAGAGGAATCGCTCGTGAAGATGCGATCAACCTCGTTGTCAGCGGCTTTTGTAAAGATGTGATCCGCGAGCTTCCGCTTGAATTTGCTGTCGAAGCCCAAAAGCTTTTGGCCTTAAAACTTGAAAACTCCGTAGGTTAAAACATGTTAGTGATTCGTGATTTAGATGTTAGTATTGAAAATAAGCAGATCTTGAAAAAGTTTTCGCTTGAGATCAAGGCAGGCGAGGTCCATGCGATCATGGGGCCTAATGGTGCTGGTAAATCGACTCTTGCAAAGATCTTAGCCGGCCATCCAAGCTACGAGGTGACAGGCGGAGAGATTTTATTCGAAGGTCAGAACATTATCGATATGGACCCGGAAGAAAGAGCCAAGCTAGGACTTTTCTTAAGCTTTCAATATCCGCTTGAAATTCCAGGGCTGACAAACTTTCAATTTCTCCATTCTGCCTATGAAGCGTGCCGTGGAAAAATCTCCGAAAAAGAGTTTGAAGAACTCCTCGCAAAAAAAATGAATGAGATGAATGTAAAGGCCGAGTTTAAGACCCGCAACCTCAATGAAGGTTTTTCTGGCGGCGAAAAGAAAAAGAATGAACTTCTTCAAATGGCTGTGTTAGAGCCCAAGCTCACGATCCTCGACGAGATCGATTCAGGCCTTGATATCGACGCCATGAAAGATGTGGCTCACGGTGTAAGAGCGCTTCTTTCAAAAGATCGCGCTGTACTCATTGTCACCCACTACCAGCGTCTTCTAGACTATATTAAGCCGGATTTTGTTCATGTGGTCATAGATGGCCAAATTGTTAAAACAGGCGATGCAACGCTTGCCTTAGAGCTTGAAGCGCAGGGATACAATGTCTACAGCTGACTCGACCCACTTTTTTGCATCGCTCCAAGAGATCTTTTCTAAGCTGAGCTCCAGCAGCCTTCGCGATAAGGCGTGGGATCATTTTCTTGAGCTGGGACTTCCTGACAAGTCAGCCGATGCGTTTAAATATGTTCCTCTGAAAAGACTTTATGACATTAAGCTGTCAATTAAGACAGCGGTAGTTTCAAAAGAAATGATAGAGCCGTACATTCTTCCAGAAGCTTTAGAGAGTTATATTGTTTTTGCAAATGGTCGGTTTTGTAAAGAGCTCTCAAAACTTCCCTCAAAACTTGTTATCTTGCCGATGCAAGAAGCGCTTAAAACTTACGGCCCCTTTCTTCAGGGCCGTCTTACAAAAAGCATTAAAGATGAGACCGATCCATTTGCAGTATTAAATTTAGCGCTGCAGCAAGAAGGAGTTTTCTGTTACCTTCCTCCTAAGCAGCAACTAGAGACTCCTCTTCAAATCATTCATATGGGACCTGGCGCTTCCTTTTATCACCCGGCCCGCCTTAATTTTTTCTGTTCTTCAGAATCGGAGCTTAAAACGATTTCAACAATCATTGGTGACGGCGTGCATCACATCTCTATGGATGTCGCTCTTGAAGAACAAGCAAGCTACTCACATGTACAAACTTCAAAGGGTGAAATTGTCTTGAGTGATTTCAGAGCAACGCTGAAATCAAATGCGACATTAAAATATCTTGCACTTACAACGAGCGGCTCTCTTAACAGAAATCGTCTTAAAGTTGCGCTATTAGGGGATAACGCTAGCGCGCTTTTGCAAGGACTTTGGAGTCTTTCTGAGAATCATCAATGCCACACAAATGTTCACGTCGAGCACGTCTCTCCAAATTGCCATTCGCTACAAAAATTTAAGGGCGTGCTTAAAGGGCATTCGCAGTCAAGCTTCGAAGGAAAAATCTATGTTCATCCAGAAGCCCAGAAAACAGAAGCATATCAACTGAATCATAATCTACTCTTAAGCGATGCAGCAGTTGCCAATGCAAAACCCAATTTAGAAATCTTTGCAGATGATGTCAAAGCTTCCCACGGCGCTACGATGTCAGAAGTGGACGAAGAGCAGCTTTTTTATCTTCGGAGCCGCGGCCTCACAAAAGAAAGCGCCCGCACACTTTTAATTCGCGGATTTATTCAAGAGATGTTAGATCAAATTCCTTACGCGAGCGTGCGAGATGGCTTCCGTTTTTAAGCGCGATGATTTTCCGATGCTCCGAAAGAAGGGGCTTGTTTATCTAGATTCTGCAGCGACTGCTCTCAAGCCCTCTAAAGTCATCGATACGATGTCGCAGTTTTATGAAAACTCCTACGCCACAGTCCACCGGGCAGCTTATACCCTTTCGCAAGAAGCTACACAGCGGTACAACCAGGTGCGAGATAAAGTTAGGGATTTTATTGGAGCAACATCATCTGATGAAATCATTTTCACAAGAGGCGCAACTGAAGGGCTTAACCTGATTGCTCAGTGCTATCCGATTAAGGCAGGTGATGAGATCATCATCTCCGGGCAAGAGCATCATTCTAACATTGTCCCTTGGCAGCTGCTTTGCCAGCGCGCTGGCGCGCATCTTAAAGTTATTCCTCTCAAAGCCGACGGACAGATCGATCTTGAAAAGTTTCATATCCTGTTGTCGCCGCGCACAAAACTTGTTTCAATTGCGCATGTGTCCAATGTTCTTGGCATCATCAACCCCATCGAAGCCATTATCGCTGCTGCCCATAAAGTAGGCGCGCATGTCGTTTTAGACGCCGCACAAAGCGCTGTCCACCTTCCGCTGGATGTGCAAGCGCTGGACTGTGATTTTCTTGTTTTCTCTTCTCACAAACTCTATGGCCCTACAGGAGTCGGAGTTTTGTATGGTAAAAAAGAGCTTCTTCAGAAAATGCCTCCTTACCAAGGCGGTGGAGATATGATCCAAAAAGTCACGTTTGAGAAGACGACGTATCAAGATCCGCCGCTCCGTTTTGAAGCGGGAACACCTATGATCGCAGAGGTCATCGGTCTTGGCGCTGCGCTTGAGTATATTGAAAGCCATTCAAGAGAAGAGATTGTCCGGCATGAATACAATCTCATCCAGCTTGCTCTCAAAAATCTTCCGCAAGAGACGCAGATCTTGGGGCCCAAAGAGAATAGAACATCTCTTATTACGTTTCATATTCCTGGCGCACACCCTCTTGATTTAGCAACGCTTTTAGATCTAAAAGGAATTGCTCTTCGCTCAGGGCACTTATGCGCTCAGCCGCTTTTGAACCATTTTGGGTTAACATCTGCGCTCAGACTGTCAGTTGCCCCCTATAATATAGAGGATGAGATCCTTTATTTTGGAGAGATGCTTCAAGCTGTGCTTCACAAAATCAGCCGCTCCTAAAACGCAGCTCTAAACTCTGCTTCCCCGGCATTCATAATAAAATGTTTTCCATATTCGCCATGATAGCCTAGCGCTAGCGAAATCCCTGTGCCCGGTATAGTTATTCGGAGACGTGCTTCTGGGCTGACTAAATTGTTCTCTGGCTTGAGTCCCTTTACTTTCATTTTACAAGAGATGGGCTCGAAACTAGAAACCGTTCTTTTCCCCATGAAACGGAATTCATGGATGTAGCTGACTGAAACATCAAATAGAGTATGGATCTTTTCAAAGCAGCCATTATAGCCGAATCCAATGCCTCCTTCAGGTCTTAAGAGATCATAACTCTTGCTCTTCACTCTCAAATCAAGGCTCTGTGCGCCATGCTCTGTATATCCATGCTGAGGCAAATAAAGATAATCAATGTTGACAAAGGGATAGATGTTGTACGTATGTGGTGAAGTCGTCTTTACGCTGACAGTTGTGAAGGGATGCACATTGACAGAACCCGTAGAGGAGGGCTTTATTTTGAAATCATATCCAAACCCGATATGAGAGAGCACCTGGTTTGAGTTTTCACGGTGTCTTGCTGTCCTACTAAGCGTACAATCCATCACATAGTTGCAAAGGCCAAAGCACATGGTTCTTTTTGCATAGATGAGGCTAAAGAGATAAGAGAGCTGAGCATCAGCAAACCATTTCGAATCGGACCATGCAGCCCCGAGAGTTCCGGCATAGGTGCTAAAATCAGCCCGTGTCTTATTTTTGGGTACACGCAGATCAGTCTTTGCATACGAGAACCCTCCGGTGAAGAGCCACTGGTTTTTCAAACGATAATCAAGCGCTGTAGAAAATCCGCCGAATCGTTCTCGATAGCCCTGCTCACTTTTAGTTCCATGCTGCTTTACCCGCTCGACAAAAGGCGCAGCCCACAATCTCCAATGTTGTGTCTCTTTGCAACCGATCACTCCTTGTTCAAAGAAATGGTTCGTGTAAATCTGGCGAATTCTTTCAGCCACATTTTCCTCAGCAAAAGCAATATTATTGAAATTAGCCGACTGCATCTGGTGAAAACTGTCAGCCATCTGAGATGGCGTTTGCATTTCGAGCACGTTTAGCACTTCGGCCAAATCGGGCATCTTCATTTCAAAAAGCTCATCAAAACATTTTGCAACTTGCCCTTCTTTGCCTGAAGGAACAAGCACATGGAAGGGGGTCGGCGGTCCAGCAAAAGCTAGAATCACATTATTTGGATTGTAAATGACATTGAACCTATAGCGTGTCAAAGGATTAATCAAAGTAAATGGAACATTATTTATAACAGGCGCCCCTTCAATAACCGTATAGGATAGTGAGGTATCGGGATAAGCAAATCCTAGTGGGAACAGTCGAAGATTTCCTCCGTTAATCGTAACCGTTCCTGTTGCAGAGATTAGATCAGAGGCCGTATCGCTGATCTCTAAGGCATAGGTCGATAACGGATTAAAAGTGAAAGTCGCTCCATGAATTGTTCCAATACTAGTTCCAGGAGCAATGGTTCCAAAAATATCCACATCTTGGACTGTTCCTGTTCCTTTCAGAGTTCCAAATGAATTAACTAAAATGGAAGAATTTGAAACGGTTCCTAAAACCGTTAAAGTACCAAAATCGATGATTGTCGGTCCTGAATAGGAACATGTATTTGTTAAGATAACATTTCCTCCCTCGACGATCAAAGAACCAGATCCTGTTATCTGTCCTGAAAATGTCATACTACTTACATTTGTTGAATTCAGAACAAAAGTGCCTTGGTCAAAGACATTTCCGCTGAATGAAACATTTTGTCCAGATGGGAGATTAGAAATAATCGTACCTGTTCCGGTATTGATGTTGAAAGGATTGGTAATAACTGGACTTGAAAATCCCTGAATCAGCTGCAGTGTTCCATTGGAAGTTGTATCTGCAAGTGTAACCGTGCCAGTACCAATACTACCCGCGGATGGGATTTGAAGAGTTCCACTCCCAAACACGTTGGTGCCGCCTGTGTAGGTATTATTTATGCCAGAAAATAGTACAGATCCTTGACCTCCTGTGACCTGGATCACACCTCCTATTCCCGTGATCTGGCCAGAAAATGAGGAAGTCCCGCTTGCATCCATAAACAAAGTTCCCACAGGTCCGGGGAAAATGTTGGTAAGAGTGATCGATCTCGAAGATGAAATGGGGGCTTTCATTTGGAGAATTCCTCCACTGAAGCTTAGAGGGTTTCCAGGATTGCCGAGCGCCGTATCAGAGGTGATTTGAATGGTACCATCGTTATTGAAGGAAGTTGTTCCTGAATAACTATTTCCAGACGGCAAGATTAGTGTGCCTCCGACTCCGCTCATCGTAATTCCACCCAAACCACCACCGGTTGTTGTATCACTTGCAATGGGATTATTAAGGGTCAAAGAGCCTGTATGAGTAAAGTTAATAGTCCCTGTGCTCCTAAGAAAGATATCGATTCCAAATGCTTGGCCATTTGTTGCTCCGTCATTTGATCCATCGGCAAGCAAAGTGCCATGAGGGCCTGGAGTAATTCCGCTTCCATTAATGAAAACAGCGTCCAGAGTAAGGGAAGCTCCTTGATCTACAAAGATAGCGCCGCCAAGAGCTGCGCCACCGCCGCCATTTCCAAATACTTTTCCTCCCGAACCTCCACCAAAGACTGAGCTTGGCGCATTAGGATTTATGATACCGCCGCCGCCGCCGCCAAATCCTCCAGCAGCGCCATACCCACTTCCTCCCGCACCACCTCCTCCTCCAAACCCTCCCGCACCGCCATTTCCAGTAGAGCTTGGATTCTTTAGGTTTGTTCCATCTCCCCCCAATCCTCCAAATCCGCCGCCGCCACCGCCGCCTCCAGCCGTAGCAGTATTTAAAGCTTCAATACCTCCACCCCCGCCGCCGGCAATGCCGGCTCCTCCACCGCCTCCTACAAAACTTGCTGTTAATCCGGAGGCTCCTGATCCTGCGCCTTGAGGATTGAACCCATTACTTCCTCCATTGCCGCCCTGTTTGGTAAAGTCTACTAGAAGTTCGGCTCCTCCACCCCCGCCCCCGCCGCCTGTTCCTGAACCAGGATTGCCCGGATCTCCAGTTTTGTCATGACTTGATCCTCCTGAGCCGCCTGTATTCCCTGCTAAGGCGCCATCGCCCCCATTTCCTCCACCACTGCTGGAGGCGTCAGCCCCCGCATTTAAATCAGAAGCACCACCGCCGGCTGCTGAGTGGGACGAACTGCCCCCGGGGTAAAACAATCCTCCACCGCCCCCGCCGCCTGCAGAAGTGACATTTCCTCCTGTTCCAGTTTTTCCAAAACCCCCGCCGCCACTGCCTCCTCCGGTAGTACTCACAGAAGTTCCTCCTGCAGCGTTGCTCATCCCGCCCCCGCCGCCCGCCGACTCAGGGCCGCAATCAGGAAAATTACAGTCCTCATTATTGGCACCACCACCACTTCCGCCTTTGGCGGTACAATTGATCAATGAAACACGGGTAATGGTAGCATTTCCTTGGATGAGGAGTCCTCCTCCCGCTCCAAGACCCCCGCCGCCGCCACCCAATCCACCCCCTCCATTTCCACCAACGGAAGCAGTTGTCATCGTAAGGGTGCCAAAAGCGCTGTTATTCAGGGTAAAGGTTGTCTGAGGAAGAACAAAGAGCCCTGAATATTGTCCTGATCCGTTTATAGATACGTCATTTGCCACGGTATCCATTGTGATTTGAACAGGGGTTACTAAAGAACCTAAAGGAGGAAGAGAATCTGATAAGACAATGTTTCCTCCTACTCCTACGTCAAAAGTAATTGTAGAGGAGGGTCCAGATTTATTAGCTTGATTGATGGTCCATCTTAAGTCACCCTCAGTCGCGCTCGTATTAGATCCAGCAGGAGGTGAAGTATCTGTACCTAAAGTCACGATGAAATTTCCACTATAAACATCAGCTGAACCCAACGCTAAGGAGAAATAACACAGTGCTTTCAGATATTTTCTTTTCTGTGCTGCTGGCAAGTGGAACATCGGTTTTTTCTCCTCATTTCTAGACGAGTGCTAAAAAACCAATATATAGAGGAAACATTTAAAAAGAATCAACGTATCAAAAAAAAGCCCAGCTTTGGTTAAAGCTGGGCTTCGTAATCAATTCTATCTCTAAATAATTAGAAATCGAAACGAACTTGGAAAGCTAAACCGCTAATAGCTAAATCACCTTGGTTAAGGGTGAATTTGCCTTGTACAATGTCATCAACAAAGTTGATGTCTTTATCAAACCCAGTGAGAATATGTTGTTCCCATCCCAATTGGAGACGGATACGATAAGCATCGTTATCAAGCAGGCGATCCCATCTTAGTCCAAATCCAAGATCTGTCATCATCCGAACCATTGTCCATGAATCATGGATATGGGCGATGCGGCCAGCTATTCCACCAACATTATAAGTGTCTTGTTTTTCATGGAGACGGTGAGTTCCATAGAGCAAAGCAATTGCAAACTGTCCATAGAGGCTCCATCCTTCGCCAAGACCCCATTGTGTGTCGAGTCCGGCTAAGAGACCTCCGCCACGGAAACGGTTGTTAAATTTCTCTTTGATTTTAGTAAGATTAAAGTTACTAAGCTGTCCGTTATTATATTTAACTGTCATATGACGGTGAGCCCATAAACCTCTTGCGCCCATATAAGGACGAAGTGTCAGCCACTTGCTAACAAAAAACTCGCGTCCGAGCTGCAGGTCAAGATAGTCAAACTTTAAGTGTGTTCGACCGACTGCTTTTGTAACCTGCGCTGTTGAAACACCACCCGAAGGAACTGGGTTGGTCCATGTTTGCCAAATTATTTCAGAATCATCTGTATTAGATGTTTTACTTTCGCCTGCGCGGAACCAGGTGTAGTTGAGCAGCATATCCCAACCATCATGCGGAAGGTTGTATCCAACGCCAGCTCTCCAGCCCCAACTCCAATCATATTTAATGTTTTTTACACTACCATCAACAGTTGCTACACTAGAGTTATTTTGCTTGATGCCATAATTAACGCCATCTTCAGTTGCATGCATGAATAGAGCTTCTGCTTGAACCCAAAGATCAACTCCATCTTTTACAACGGGGCGTGCAGGTGGGTTAATCATTCCATTTGCTCCGCGGCGTTGCTCTAAAGCGCTAACGCGGTTTTCGAGGTTGCGAACTTGCATATCGTCTACAGCAGAGACAACAGATGTCATTGCAACCAGTGACATTGCCATAAGAGGCAATAGTTTATTAATTTTATTCATTGAGATCCCCCTGGGTTTGGATCGTTTTCGTTTCATTTTGCTTTCCATGTCCCTTACTAGTAAAAAGAGACGTCAATTTCCTCTCAGATCAGCCAAGAGAGACACGAGAAAGACACAAGTGTTTCAACAAAACACAATTTATTCGTGTGTTGATACATCCCAATCTACGAAGAAAATCCATTTCGAGTCAAACAAAATCATTCTGAGCCATTCCGCTGTGCCTTCTCGGTTAATTTCGAAAAGTTTGTGGTTAATTTACTCCAGCATAAAAAAGCCATATAAACTTCGTATATGGGTCTTTTTTATGCTGGGGTAAATTTTCTCACAAATTTTCAAAATTTCCTCGAGAATTTCACAACGGAATGGCTCATGCTGAGGGAATTGATCGGACGATTCGATCAAGTGAATCGAGCCAAAGTTGCGATTGAACAGAGAGTTGTTGCAAGATGAAATACCAAGCAAGCCAAAGGAGCGCTAAGCCTACAAGCGACTTAAGCGACATGCCTAAGAAAGCGATTTGAACTTGTTGAGCTAAACGGTTTGCAATTCCTAAAAACATATCCGTCATCAAGATCGCAACAAGAGATGGAGCGGCCAGCTGCATGGAGATCGCTGTGAATTTAGTGAGCAGCGCCATGATGAAGTTCCAAAATCCATTTTTCATATGAAAAAAAATGGCAGGAATGAAGGCATCGGCAGGAATAGCTGTATAGGAATTCATCACAGCTTGAAGGAAGATAAAGACGCCGCCGATTTCATAAAAAAGAACAATGAAGACATAATTATAGAGAAGTCCAAGAGGAGATGCTTGCGTGGAAAGAGTAGGATCGTTCACTTGAAGCGCAGATGATCCTCTTTGAAAGTCGATGAGAACGCCGCTTGCTTGAGCGATATAGAATGGAACATTGACTAAAAATCCTAGGATAAATCCCATGAGAAGCTCTTTTGCAGCATAGCCTATAAATAAAATATCGAATGTTGGCGCAGGAATTTTTGAAACGCCGATCACATGTGGAAGCAAAACAAGCGAAAGCGAGATTGCAAGACCTATTTTGACGCCTCCTGGCAGTTTGGAGCCGAGAAAGGGAGATAAAGCGACGATAGGCCCTATGCGCATGAGAATTAGAAAGAAAAAAGTGAGCGCTGAAATCGGTGATAGATTGGGAAGGCTCAAAATAAAGCTGACATAGTCAGAGGTATCAACAACAGCAAGGGGTGTCACGGATTCCACTTATAAAAATTTTGGAAAATCGTGTTGGCAAATTGGAGAATCTGCCCACCTAGCCATCCTCCCATCAAAAGAAGTGTAAAAATCACAGCGATGAGTTTGACGGTGAAGGAAAGGGTTTGTTCTTGAATTTGAGTGGCCGCTTGCATGATGGCAACAAAAAGTCCGATAGACATACTGATTAAAATCGGAGGGCCAGAAAGGATCAAGATCAGAAGAAGTGCTTGATAGGCGAGTTGGTAAATTTCTGCTGTAAACATAACTTCTACCTAAATGTGAGCACAAGGTTTTGAATCAAGAGCGTCCATCCATCGACCATGACAA
>JAGOLG010000043.1 GCA_017994195.1 Rhabdochlamydiaceae bacterium | reverse complement strand
TTGCAGACCAAGTCAGTACATATCTGCTGATAGGGCTTTTGCTGGGAGCTAGGCTGTTTGATATTTTCTTCTATGAAAAGCTAGGCTCCTTTGTCCGAGATCCTCTTTTTGTGATTCGTCTTTGGGAAGGGGGGCTCTCAAGCCATGGAGCTGTTTTAGGACTCATTGCAGCTGTTATGCTTTATCAGCGGCGGCACCGATATTTTTCCACGCTGCATCTGCTGGATCTTCTTTCGATTGTAGCAGGTGTTGCAGCTTTCTGTATTCGGCTGGGTAATTTCTTTAATCAAGAAATTTTGGGAACTCCAACAAGTGTTCCTTGGGCCATTGTTTTTGGACATCCGGCTGACGGCTCATTTCCTGTACCAAGGCATCCCGTTCAGCTTTATGAAGCAGTCTTCTATTTTTTCATGTTCATAGTGATGTGGGGGCTAAAAGATAAACTTAAAGCGTGGGCTCCTGGCAAGCTATGCGGTTTATTCTTAATCGGTGTTTTTTCATTTAGATTCTTGATTGAATTTTTCAAAGAAGAGCAGAGCGTTTGGCTCCATTCTGCACTCACGATGGGTCAGTGGCTTTCTTTACCGTTTGTTTTGCTGGGATTCATTCTGTTTTTTCGCAAATCTATTTGAGTTAAGGGAAGGAGAGGAAACGTTTTTAATGCGCACTCCCGAACGTTTTTATCTTTCTGGAGCACGATCCATCGCTCGAAAGTTGATTCTTGTGCATCAGATTCCAAACAGTACCATCCATATTTCCGTGTCAAATCTGCCATCTGGTGGACAAAAGAGGGTTCAATAAGTGGAGATGAATATCGAAAAAGATACTGCTCTCGCAGCTGTACCGTCGCCGCTGGATCTGCAAACGATCTGTTTTTCAAATGAAACTCCTTTGCAAGATGGAGTAAGGGTGTTTTGGGCATCTGTAAAAATCGGAGGATAAGCTCTCCTTGGCTTGCCCAGAGGGTGATGCGGTGATTCCAATCAGAGGCGCTCCCAACTTTTGAGATTTCATGGGCTCTTTGTAAGAAAACGGCCGCTTGTTCAATGACTTTTTTCCAATGCTGCTCAGGGTGATGCACGAGGTGAGATTTGGCTTCGGCTTGCAGCTGATCAAAAAGCGGGCCGCTTATTCGTGGAGTAGCGATTTCTTGCAAAGTGCACCAATATAAAATCTCAAGATCATAGAGTGAGATATTGAGATTCAAAGAAAGAGCAGCAGCTTTAATCTCTGTGATTTGATCTTGTGAAAAAGGTTCACGAATCTGAGATTTGATCCAATTCCGGAGTTTTCGGATAGCTTCACTGGATTCTGTTTGAAAGAAGTGAGTAAACGGCAGCAGCACAGCCGCCCACTGCATGCTCAGTTCTTGGATTTCTTGCGACAGGTCTTGAGTGGATGCCTTAAACAATTGAAGTTTATTCTTTAGAACTTGAGAAAGCTCGATAAAGGCAAGATCGGGTTGTTTCATTAACGCATCCAGCATCCATTTCGCAATCAATCGGTTTTTTGCTTCGAACGTATTTTCAAAAGCGGGTAGATCTCGTGAGGGCAAGAGGTGATTTAAAGAGGTCCAGATGAGTTCGGTGAGTTGTTCTAGATCTGGACGCACTCCTTCATAAGAAGCGAGAGATTCTCCAATTTTTAAAGCAAGTTCTTGAGCCATCAGGTAAGGATGATTCTTTTTTTGAGTTAAAGCGGTCTTTAAATTTTCACGGATCAAAAAATGGAGATTGAGTTTGCCATCTGCTGTTAATGCGTCGCTTTTTTTTTCAAAAAGTTCTGAGAGATGATTGATTTTATTCCATACTTTTTTGATAGCGGAAGATCCCAGGCGGCTCTCAGGGAATTTTTTCTCAAATTCCGGCGATATTTTCTCGATCAATTTTTCTTGCAAGTAGTGCGACCACTCTTTAGAACGGTCTAGTAGATGTGTCTGTCTAATTTTTCTCGCTAGAAAAAGAGAAATCTGAGGATCTATCAGCTCGTTTCCATACATGAGCCCCGTCTTACTAAAGAGGTCCTTTTATCTCAATGCAAAATAGCCGTACAGGTGATTTCAACCAAAGCATCGAGCGGGAGCCTGGTAACTTGGATGGTGTGGCGGGCGGGTTTGATAGGACCTGTGAAGAATGTGGCATAAACTTCATTCATGGCGGAGAAATGGGAAAGATCTTTAAGGAACACTTCAGAACGGACGACATAGTTCATGGTGAGTCCGGCTGCTTTTAAGATCGCTTCGATATTTAATAAAACTTGGCGTGTTTGTCCTTCAATGGAGCTCTCATCTATTTTTCCAGTTATTGGATTGATCGGAACTTGTCCGGCTAAAAATAAAAAACCACCTGCCTCAACTGCTTGAGAGTAGGGGCCGAGCGCCTGTGGCGCCTGATCTGTTTCGATTTTTTTCATGTTCACAAACCTTCCGTCTAAGGTATATAATAGTAGAATCGATATAAAAGTGGAGGATTTAGAATGAACCATACGATGATTGCCGGGCACTTAGGAGCAGATCCTGAGGTGCGTTTTACTTCATCTGGACAAAAGGTCACAACGCTCCGAGTTGCAGCACGCTGCCGCAGAGGTGCTAAAGACGAAACAATTTGGTGGAGAGTCACGATTTGGGGAGAGCAGTTTGATAAAATGATTCCTTATTTGAAAAAGGGGAGTCCGATCGTTGTCATGGGAGAGATGAACAAGCCTGAAATCTTTACAGACCGCGATGGCAAACCACAAGTATCGATGAGCTTGACTGCGTTTAGCATTTCATTCAGTCCGTTCGGACGTCCTGATGGAGGATCGGAAGGCCGCGAGTCTTCGCATGAATCTTCTCATGGATCAGCTCCAGAGCCAACTAATCTAGCTACACAGGGACAAGCCCAGGGACAAGCAAGGGGAGTGCCGGCCTTCTCAGATGACGAGGTACCCTTCTGATGCAACTCACCACAGTTCAAAAAATTGCTGACCGCCCTTCAGCCGATATACTCGTGCTCCCATTTTGGCAGGGAGCTAAAAAAGCAGAGCCTGCTTTTGCAGCCGGAACTTTTAAGGAAGAACTTGCTCCACTTTTGCAAGAAGATGATTTTAAAGGAAAAGAAGGCGAAACGGCGCTGATTTATACAGGTAAGAAAGATGAACGCCGTTTGCTTCTTTTGGGGTGTGGAAAGAAAGCAGAAGCCTCTGATGAAATTCTGCGCAAATCTGTTTCTTCAGCAGTTAAGCTTTGCAGGAAAAAAGGGTGGACATCGCTCAGTTTTATTTGCCCGGAGAAGGGGGCTTATCATGAGGCGATTACTGAAGGAATTTTACTCTCAAATTACGTCTTTGATGAGCTGAAATCTGAAAAAGAAGATGTGAAAGAGCCTCTTAAAAAAGTTTGTCTAGTTGGGGTTTCTAAAACTGAAGAAAAAACATGCAGACGCGCTGAGACAATTACTGATGCTGTTAACTTTGCGCGTGATTTAATCAATGGAAACGCCGATGACATCACTCCGCAAAAACTTTCTGAAACTGCACGTGAGCTGTGTAAATCATCTAAAGGGCTCAAAGCGACAATTTTAGGTAAAAGTGAGATAACAAAAGCTGGCCTTGGTCTTTTGCTGGCTGTCAACCGAGCCTCATTTCGAGATCCTGCTCTTATCATTGTGGAATACCGTGGCAATCCTTCCTCCAAAGAACGGACTGCAATTATTGGAAAAGGCATCACGTATGACACAGGCGGCCTGATTTTAAAGCCCAAGGGCGGCATGGAAACCATGAAGGATGACATGTCCGGTGGGGCGGCAGTGCTTGGAACGCTCAAAGCTTTAGCAGCCCTCAAAGCGCGTGTCAATGTGATCGGTGTCATTCCATCTACTGAAAACTCTATCGGCTCAAAAAGTTACAAACCCGGCGATGTCTACAAAAGCTACAGCGGAAAAACCGTTGAAGTTTATGATACCGATGCTGAAGGAAGGCTTGTTCTTGCAGATGCGATCAGCTATGTGCAAGATCATTACAAACCGTCGCGCATGATTGATCTAGCAACACTAACAGGCGGCATTGTTGTAGCTCTTGGCGAGCTTGCATCAGGACTTTTTTCAAATGATGATAAGCTAGCTAAACAGCTCTATCATGCAGGAGAGGCAACGCATGAGCGGCTCTGGAGAATGCCTTTATTTCCTGAGTATAAAGAAGCGCTAAAATCATCGATTGCCGATATAAAAAATGCAGCAGATCGGAGAGCTTCTTCCATTACAGGAGCGATTTTCATCCAGTCTTTTGTTAATAAAACACCCTGGGCTCATTTGGATATTGCAGGGACGGCTTATTTAAGCGCGCCGCAAGGTTATCATTCGACGCCTGCAACAGGTGTGGGTGTCCGTTTGCTGGTTGAGTTTTTCACCAAACATCACGGATGAAATTCAAGGTCGCTGCCCAGAAAAAGGGGATGACACTTCTTGCTTTTTTAAGAGAGGAGTGTCCGGATGCCCCTTCTGTCAAGGCTTTGAAACGCGCCATCGAAGCAAAAAGATGCATGATCAATGGCCGTGTCGAGACTTTTTCAACCCATAAACTCAAAGCCGGGGATGAAATTTCTTTAGAACTCGAAGAAATTAAAAAAGCTCCAAAACCTCTTGTTCTATGGGAAGATGAATCACTGATTGCTTTTGATAAACCTGCCGGTGTTGTGTGCGATCCCAAAAATTTTAAAGGGCATTTGGTACACAGGCTCGATAAAGAGACTTCAGGTGTGCTTCTTGTCGCTAAATCTAAGGCTATCTTAGAGCAGATGATCGAGCTGTTCCGATTAAAACAAGTCCACAAAACTTATCTTGCTCTTGTCGATGGTGTTGTTAAAGAAAAAAAAGGAACGATCATTTCACACTTGGGACCTAAACATAGGTTTCAAGGACAAACGGTGTATGGATCAGGATCTAAAGGGCAGCTTGCCGAGACGCGGTGGATCAAGATCGGCGAGGGTCCTAAAGCAACTCTTTTAGAATGCCATCCAATCACAGGACGCACTCATCAGCTCCGTGTCCATCTTAAAGAGGCAGGCCATCCCATCATTGGGGACTACCACTATGCAAAACAGTTCAAATGCGGCTATAGCGCCCATCGGCATCTGCTCCACGCCCTAGAGATTTCCTTTCCACACCCCGTTTCAAAAAAACAGGTGATGCTTAAAGCGCCCCTGCCAAAAGATTTTTCAGATGCTCTGAAGAGTCTCTTAATTACGCATCTGTGATATAATCATTTCAATGAATTTTTTGATTGTTAAAACATCCTCCATTGGGGATATCATCCAAACATTCCCTGTTGTGGAATATCTTAAGTCGAAGCATCCGGCTTGCCAAATTGACTGGATCGTTGAGGAAGAGTATGCCTCATTGGTTAAATCGCACCCCGGTATTTCCCAAGTCCTTACGGTAGGCTCGCGTAGGTGGAGAAAAAACCTATTTAGAAGAAAGAGTTATCAAGAGCTTAAAGAGCTGATCGCCGCGCTTAAAAAAACCAAGTACGATGTTATCTTTGATCTTCAAGGAAATACCAAGTCGGCGTTCTTAACCCAGGTTGCTTGTGGCGCTCGAAAAGTCGGTTTTGGATGGAACTCTTCTCCGGAATGGCCTAACTATTTTGTCACGCGGGAGAGATTTGAAGTGTTGCCTGAGCTGCCCATCCAGATGCGTTATCTTTCCGTTGTGCAGCAGTTTTTTAAAGATGAAGAGCCCTTTTCCATGAAGGGTGTTCAGCTTCAGCTGACTCCGCAGGAGCAGCAGGACTTAAAGCATTACAAAAGGGAAGGTCAAACCTGCATTATGGTGGCTTTTGCCTCTAAGTGGGAAAATAAGTGTTTATCACTTTCTACCCTCATCCAATTTCTAAAAAAGATCCACGCCCAAGAAAATTGCTTTTTCTATTTTGTGAGTGGAAGTGATGCCGAGAAGAAAATAGCCGATGAGCTGTCCAGCCTTTTTCCGGAAAGCTTAGCACTGCAAGGGCTTTCGTTTCCGCTTTGGCAAAGACTCATGGGTCAAATGGATCTTGTCATTTCTGTCGATTCTGCAGCGCTTGCTCTTTGCGGAACCACATCTGCGCCTTCTTTCAGCTTTTTTGGACCGACTCAAGGCTCAGTGTATAAGCCTCTAGGAAATCAGCATCATCATTATCAAGGCTCATGCCCCTATAAAGAAACATTTTCTGCCCGATGTCCTCAACTTCGAACTTGTAAAACAGGGGCGTGTCTTAAAGACGTGGGTTCGCAAGCCTTGTTTGACCGTTATTCTGAGAGTTATCAAAAGCAGTCTTAAGCAGATGCTTGATTGTTTTTTTAGTTTCATCAAACATTTCATCTTGTGACAAGGCTTCGACTTCCTCAAGAGAAAACCATTTAGCCTCAGGAAGAAGAGAGCCTCCAACAGGTTTTGCAAGATAGATAAAGTCCATATGCTGGTGAGCGGCTTTGATGCCATGGGCCGGGATGTTTTCTAAAAGACAAAGATACGGCCGTGCAAAACTTTTAGCGTTCCACTCATCGATCCAGATGTTTTCTTGCGGGATGATCTCGATTTCAAGCCCTGTTTCTTCTAAAGCTTCTCTCAAAGCGCATTCTACTGGGGTTTCATTCAGCTCGACATGACCTCCAGGAGGGAGCCACTTGCCCAGCTTGGGGTGGGGGATAAGAAGCACTCTTGCTTCGTGAATGACATAAGCTGTTGCTGTAAAGTGTCTCTCGACCATGAGCCTCAGTGAGTTATTTTCTAACTAGTGTCGTGGATGCGCGTAAAGCGCGAATCAAGACCTGGTTCCAATGATAAGGCTTTTCCTTGAAATTTAACAACTCGCCTACACATTGCATGACAGCAGAAACAGCCACTTCATGAACTTTTCGTTCCAGCGGCAGAGTGTCGAAAACCTTTGCAAGTGGTGTTGAGACGTCTTTTGAATTGATTTGCATAAGTTTTAAGCGTCTATTCCAATGAGTTAGAGGTTCTCGCTGTGCTTGAAGCTCCTCAATCCTTCGAGTCATCTTTTGAATTTCTTGCCTTATTGCAGTCTGAATTTTTGTTTTTTCTTGCACAAGCTGATTTTGGAATTCTCGGGCTTTATGTTGTTCTAATTGCGCAACGTCATTGTTAGATGGAGTTTTAAGAAAATCTTGCAGATACCCCTCATACCATGTAATTTGACTTTTAAGTTCTTCGGACACCCACTTCTTTTCTCTCAAAATGGTGAGCTTGTGAATTTTTCTTCGGGGTTCTGATTCGGAGATCTGCTTTTGAATCTCTTCAAAAATTGCAAGTTGATCCTCTAACGTTTTTTTTCTTTCCTGGATCTTCACAAGATCTTTTATAATCGTATCTAAACGCTCTGTTGCCAGATTAAAACTCTTGATAAGCCTACTGCCGTAATCTACTATCTTCTTGATTTTTGTTTCTTTAAATTGCTTGGTCATTTTTAAGATAGCTTCATTAAGTTTTTTCCAGTCTTCATGAAAAGTTGTAAAATTCTCAACAACTTCGCCATCCATTAATTCTACAAATGCTTCGGACTGTCTTTTAACATCTTGAGTCATAGCATTTGTTTCATTTTCATACTTCTTAGAAGGGTCAAGAGCTGTTTTAACGCCTTCTTTCACAAGAGTTGCAACAGCCATTTGAAGCTGTTCATGCATAGCAGCTTCTGTAGCATTCATTTCTGCTTGCTCTGCCACATCAGATTCTTTGGTAAGGGTATTCTCAAGGTTACTGACTGTAAACCAAACAAGCTCCGAAAGGAGGCCTAGCTCTTTTCCTTCGGCTTTATCATCATAGAGAAAGTGTTCGAGCCCTTTCAAAATCTCAAGAGAAACAGTCGGTGCAAATTGACCCACAAACAAATTATAGAGATTTTGTTTTCCTTGTTCGAGAGGTTGATTGCTAAAGTAAGTATTGAGACCGGGAGCTGTGCTTGTTGCAATCGATAGAGGAATGTTTTGGAAAAGCTCAGTGATCGCATCTTGCATTTGCTTTTGCGTGGAAGGAGAGGAGCGAAGCTTGGTTGGGGCAGAGGCTTTTATATTTCCACTGGCGTTAAACTGCCTGAGTTTTTCAGTAATAAAGCGATTGATAAAGTATTGATAGCGCGAATGGGTCTTTTGCTCAGAGCTGTCGGTTTTGAATAAGCTCAGTTTTAACAACCCTTTGACTTGCCTTTTGATTGCATACTTGACTGCTTTATTAACGATCCATTCAGGAACGCCTGTTAAGATAAATGAGGCCCAGACACAGGAGACTTTGCCGGCTGTCATGATTCCTTGAATAGGAGCCCATGCTGTTAAAGGGATCACAGCATGTACTTTTTCTTCAAAACGACTCAATGATGACTCAATCCCTTTTGTCCATGAGATTGCAGGCGCGTATCTTTCGATGATCATATGAGTAAACTGCAGCAAAGTGGAATCGATCGTTTCGCCTTTGTCCGACTTCAAGTTATCAAAATAAGCTCGGTTCGATTCATCCACGGTTGCCTGAAGAGGCTTTCCTGTGAGGCTCTCGTTGAATGTGTAGAAAGCCGACAGATGTGCTTTTAATGGGTTTAAAGCGAGAGTAAAGGCATCGTTTATTCTTTCTTCGGGGGTTCTTTTTAAAAAGGCAAGGAGATCGGCTTTAAACTGTCGCATAACGCCACAGGCATAAAACTTTAGAATAGGAAGGGTAATCTTTAGATGAAACCAGTAACGAACCCGATTGACAACAAATTGATCTTTTTCGCTCGTTGAAAACTCATCTTCTACGGCTTTTAAAAATGCAGTATCAAAATTAACGTCTTCAGTTGTTTTACTTTCTGCTTCTTTGTAGATTCTGGAGAAGTGATCTTTCCACTTACCATTAAATATGAGACGGATAAGACCTATTTTTATTGCTAAATCAGTGATCTCATCAAGTTTTTTACTAACAGCTGCCTCAAGATTCTCTGGCGTGTCAATTTCAATGGGTTGATTGTTCATTCTTCCCAATACTGCACGCTCGGCTTCCTCCGCTTGGGCGTTCAGAGGGGAGTTTCTATGCTTAGATGAGCGAAGGCCAAGTAAATCGAGAACTTCTGGGACGGTGAATTTCGCTAGCCACCCGGTTTGACTGGACTTTTCGCTTTCTAGGATATTAATTGAAAGGGTTAGACTTGAAGTCAAGTTGTGTAAATTAACATCCTCTCCATCTCTTAGCAGATCGCAAAGCTCTTGAAATTCCCTCCTGTGTTCTCCAAGATTTTTCATAACAGGATCGTCAGGATTATTTAAGAGTTCATCAAGCTGCCTTAAGGTTTGGTCTTTTTCCTCAGTACAGTCCTCAAAGAAAACAGCGCGGTCTTCATCTTCTTCGTCTACAGATCCTTCCATTTTTTCTTTCAAGGATTTGAGTGTCATTAAGAGCTCTGAAATTCTAGGATCGGCTTGTTTTTTTAACGGTTTGATGACATGGGTTTCAAGAAGGCTTTTAGCATTTTTTAAAAGATCGCTGGCTTGCTGTGATTGGGCCCAGTTTGCGCCTTCACGATAGGCTAGTTGTAACTGATTTTTTGCCTCGTTTTTTACCTTTTGTCCGGCTAAGTTAACAGGATAGCTTAATACAGGCGAAATGACTTTATTCCAGACTGGAACGATGGCCCAGTCTAAGACTGGAGTTATTGTCCATTTAGAGAAGGTCGAAAAACCCACAGAAAGCTTGTTCATCCTAAAATAACCACCATTTGTACAAATATTATAATTTGATTTTACTTATAAATCGAGTTAAAAATTACTTTAACATGTTCAGTTAAAATATTTGTTATATTCTTCATCCGGCTATGCAAATAAAGATTAGCCTGTTATGGTGGTTTCTTATGAAAAAAACTCTAGCAGTTTTGAGTGCTCTGACGCTCTCTTTAAATGCGGCCGAAGAGGGCGGGACAATCAATACGTCGTTTTCACTGACGGCGGATTTTGCTTATTTTAAAAGAGAACAGGGGAATAATCATAAGCTCCTGATCGACAGTTCTACCACGAATTGCAATTGCCGGTTTCCCAGCTGCAACTCGAGGCATTTAGTTCATGAATTTTCCTTCGAGCCGGGGTTTAAGATTGCTGCCACGTACTTTACAGAACATTCGGTTTGGGATCTAACCTATCTTTGGCTCAATAACTGGGAAGAATCGTGTACAAGAACAAGTCCTGGAGCTCTTATTTTTTCAGTCAAAAATCCGGGAATTACGAATGATTTTAATGGAGCTGATTTTGGAAAAGCTGAATACAGTTCTCAGTTCCAAAACTGTGAGCTGAATTATTACCGTTATGTCACTTCGCGTTTTGAGAACTACTTTGCTTCTGCCTATTTACTAGGGCTGCGTTACATGACCCTTCGTGAAAACCTCGATGTCGCATTTACGAATGGACCTAATACAAGCTCTTATAAAGTCCACGTGATGAACCATATTCCTGCATTGCAAGTCGGGGGGCTGTTTGCTTGGAGGCCTACTTCGACATTTACTTGGGATCTCATCATGATCGTAGGGGTTGGGTTTGATATAGGAGAACAAAAGACTTTCTTAGGTGATCTCAATAATACGGTCACGGTTCGAGATTATGAGGAGTCAGGGTTTTCAACGCCTCTTGTAACAGAGGCTTCTGTCCGCTTGAGTTATCAGCCTGTCAATTATTTCAATGTGCATGCAGCCTATCAGTTTATTTACTTGAATGGGATCGCCTTAGCTCCGGACCAGCTGGTCAAAAGCAGCTCCAATGATCATGTCTATCGAAAGATTGGGCAAGCGCTCATTCATGGAGTGACGGCTGGAGTGACGTGGAGTTTTTGACGCCCGTTTCAGAAAACAACTGAATACGCTGAAAAGAATTTCTTAGGCATCTTTGCAAAACCTTTTCTCGGAAATATCCACAAGGGATATTCCCTTTGAAAAGGTTTTGCAAACCTATCCTAAGATCTTCATCCATCGTATTTATTTGTTTTCCGAAACGGGCGTTTTAAGAAAATGCTGGAGATTGCCTATAGCAGGAAATGACGTCTTAAAGGCTGCTACCTTCCGGTCCTGACCTGGTTCAAACTATTTCCTTCTACAAGGTCCCCAGCAAACCCTAATTGTATCGTATTTAATTGATTAAAAGCGATTAAACTATTTTTTGAAAAATAACCTCCTCCAGAGATGGAGGAGGTTGAGTGAGAGCTTTTATTTTACTTTTTCAAACCTTGTGTCTGGGAAGAATTTTGCAAGGATTTCAGGTGCTTTTTCACCTTTGTCTGCAAGAGCCTTGGCGCTATAAAGGCAGAGGCCCACACCGGGTCCTTCGCCATAACCTGTGAAAACGATTTCATCTCCTTTTACTTGGACTTTAAAGTCGTTGCTGCGGAGTTTATGCTTTCCAATGATGCGTTGGAAAGTTGTAAAATCGTAGTCTTTGACTGTGGTATCACCAGAGACTTTTACTGCATAGACTTTCTCTGAATCAGGGGCGACATAAAGGTCGACGCTGCTGATTTTGGGAAGATCTGTTGACTCTGCTAGCAAAGACTTAGGAAATGCGCAGCTCCACTGATGGTGGGAGCGGTCTTTCATTGCAATAGGGGCTTCCACACCTGCAGGCGTGTTGACCGCTTTTCTAAATACAGCTGCGAAGTCAACTGTTTTTCCAGCGCTATTTTGAGTCCATGCGGCTGCAAAAGGTGCGTCATTGTAGGTCAAAATGGCATGGTAGGTGGCATCGATGGCTTTTTCAACATGGGGTCTATAGAGCATTGCAGCTCCTTGGTAACCGACTTCCTGTGCAGCCACGTGCCAGAATGCATGTTTGTTTCTTTGTCCGATGAAGTAGGCATTCGTGCGGGCAACAATGGAAATAGCACTCATGACTTCATCGTGCAGAGCATTAGGAAACTCAGTAGAAAGGGTTGATTTAAGGTAGTTTTCAACATCGATCTCATTGATCACATTGAATTTTCCGTCTGTCAGGTAGATCTCAATGCAGCCTCTGTATTGAACGCCATCAACAAGAATCGAGCTTTGGCTGTCGCCAGGAACAAAGCGTAGTTGATAGGAACCTGGGAACTTATCGCCCCAATGTATTCCAGAAGACTCTGCTTTTACAGCATGTCTTTTACTTAAGATTCCCCATGAGATTTGGGTGCCGTCTAAAGGGTTGTAAATGTAATGACGGCCTTTGACTTCTAAAGTGAGTCCTGGCACTTGTTTTTGAAGCAGGACTTTTATAGTCGCGGGCTTTGATTTCTGTGAAAAATCGGTGTTTTGAGGTAGGGCATGGAGTGAGGCAATCATTCCAAACATCCCGCCAATAAGTGTAATTAAACGCCTTAAAGACATTGTTATTCTCCTTGATTAAATTTTAGTGGGAGTGGTCTCCCTAAGTGTGTATAAGCAAGCCGTGTTGCTTCCCTGCCGCGAGGGGTTCGTTTGATAAAGCCTTGCAGAATCAGGTAAGGTTCATAAACTTCGGCCAATGTTTCATCTTCTTCTCCGACTGCAACTGCAAGTGTTTGTACACCCACGGGGCCGCCTTCATAATGATCTATCATGACAGAAAGCAGTTTTTTATCCATTTCATCGAGTCCTAGGTGATCGATGGATAACATTTGGAGCGCGGCTTTCGCAAGAGAAAGATCTATTAGAGAAGCTTTCTTTGAAAGGGCAAAGTCTCGCACCCATTTAAGTAAATTATTGGAAATGCGAGGAGTTCCTCTTGATCTAAGAGCGATTTCATGCGCTGCATCTGGAGTGATTGTGAGGCCTAAAAGATTGGAAGAGCGGAGTATGATTTTTTCTAAAATTTTTGGTTCATAATAATCGAGTCGCGACGTGAATGAAAATCGAGACCTAAGCGGAGATGAAAGGAGTCCTACTCGAGTGGTTGCTCCGACGAGTGTAAATCTATTCAACTTGACTTGTACCGAACGGGCGGCAGGGCCGTTATCAATAAGAAGATCAAGACAAAAATCTTCCATTGCAGGATAGAGATATTCTTCGATAGTTTTTGAAAGACGATGTATTTCATCGATGAAAAGAATATCACCGTCTTTTAAATTGGTTAAAAGTCCGGCAAGGTCTCCAGCCTTTTCAATGACAGGACCTGATGTAATGGTTAAGTTAGTGCCCATGGTTTTTGAAATCAGGTGGGCAAGCGTCGTTTTTCCAACGCCTGGAGGTCCATGGAATAAAATATGACCTAAAGGTTCTTTGCGCATTTGTGCGGCATGAGTTAAAATGCCGAGTCTTTCACGGACAGCTTCTTGTCCTAAAAACTCTGTCATTGACTGAGGACGCAGGGTTTTTTCTAATTTTTCATCCTGTTTTGTCCAGTCGGACGTCCATGATGATTCTATGAATTTTTCTTCGGCCATTGATTCTCAATGTAGCAAAATGGGAATTGAGGAGCCATATTAAAATCAGATAGACATTTGCTGGCGCCGAATGTAATATGACTTTGAATAGGTGAAACATGACAGTTAAATCAGATAGATGGATTCGTGAAATGGCTCTCAAGCACGGAATGATTGAGCCGTTTGTAGATGGCCAAGTTCGTTACTGCGAAGGAAAAAAAGTCATCAGTTATGGACTATCCAGTTATGGTTACGATCTGCGTGTTGCCAGTGAATTCAAAATCTTTACAAATATCAACAATTCTCTTGTTGATCCTAAGAATTTTCGAGATGATGCTTTTGTTCATATTGAAGGCGAATATTGCATCGTGCCGCCTAATTCATTTGCCTTGGCGCGCAGCATTGAGTATTTT
>JAGOLG010000042.1 GCA_017994195.1 Rhabdochlamydiaceae bacterium | reverse complement strand
GGACAAGGCTCTTTAAACTTTTGGGGTTCTCGTCTGAAAGCTTTTCGATAACATTTTTCATCGTAAAGCCAGTATCGAAAATATCATCAACGACAAGGACATCTTGATTTTCAAGCTTTAGGTTTTCTAGGCCCATGATCCTAAGCTCTCCCCTATTTGTGCCATTTTTGCCATAGCTGCTAGTTGTAATATGGTCGATGGTGCATGGAATATCGAGATGGCGAATGAGATCTGCTGCGACGACAAAGGCGCCTTTCATAAGCATTACAATTTTGAGCTCTTTTCCGGCATACTCTTGATTAATTTGCTGGGCTGTTTCTTTGATTTTTTGATCAATTTCCGCGGGAGAAATCAAAGGTATTAAATGATCGTTTGCAAAAGTCAATGATGTTGCTGCAATTAAAAGTACGAATAATCGTTTCAAAGCTTACCTCCGGTTAGGAAGGTGATCATATTATTTCAGCAGAATTTTTTAGAATCCAAAAGCGACTTTGCCGCCGTATTCGGCTGTGATAGAGATGAGAAGAACCGTGATGCCGCTTAGGATAACAAGAAGAATTTTAGGCCCTGGACTTCGTTTATGAAGCAGATAGAAACGATAGAGAGCATAGAAGAAAGCAAAGGAAAAGGTGATAAGCGCCCAATTTCTGTGGATCAAGACATAAGGATTGTCAGCTTTAAAGTGAAAGGCTAAAAGGCCTGTAATCACGGTAGGAACAGCCGTTGCAGCAGCGATCATGAGGAACCAGTGAGCGGCCGGGTACGAATTGACTTTGAAAAAAGCTCCTAAAATATCATAAACAAACGCAGTCCAAAAAAGAACGATGGGGAAATGGAGAACAACGACATGGAACTGTCCGAGATCTAAGTTTGCCATATTTCTTTCTATCTAGAATGTTTCTTTAAAAAACAAATGGTTTTTCTGTATAGTGGCTCTGTGGAAGAGATTTTCGGTTATGTTGAGAATGTGGTTTTTGCAGGAGATAGCTTTACTGTCGCGCGCTTAAAAGAGCCGCGCAAGCAAGAGCTGACATGCATTGTCGGTCCCCTTCCAACGCTGCAGCCGGGAGAAACCATCCGCTGTGTCGGAGACTGGAAACACCACCCTCAGTACGGAAGGCAATTCGAGGTTCAGACGTTTGAATCCAAAGAGCCGTCTGATCTTGTCGGGATCCAAAAATATCTCGAATCGGGAATGATCAAAGGGATCGGACCTACCTATGCCGAACGGATTGTCCAGACATTTGGGATCGATACGTTAAGGGTCATCGATGAAAATCCCTCGCGCCTTTCTGAAGTTCCGGGCATCGGCAGCAAAAGAATCGATATGATCCAGTCGTGCTGGCATGAACAAAAAGCGATCCGGCAGGTGATGATTTTCTTGCAGTCGCATGGCATCTCTCCTGGTTTTGCACAGAAAATCTATAAAACCTATGGCGATGCAAGTGTTGAAAAAGTCAAACAAGATCCCTACATTCTTGCAAAAGACATCCGCGGGATCGGCTTTAAGTTTGCAGATCAGATCGCTGTCAAAATGGGCATCCCTCTTCATTCGCTCACAAGGATCAGAGCCGGTATTGAATTTGTATTATGGGAACTTTCCAACGAGGGGCACACGTGCTTTCCAAAAGAAGATCTCGAAATGCATGCAGCAGCAATGCTGCAGGTCGATGAATTGGAGGTGCGCGAAGGGGTTAAAAGAAGTTTAGATGAAGGCGATATTGTTCTCGAAGAGGGGTTTATTTCTCTAAAGCCTTTTTTCTTGGCAGAACGGGGCATTACTCATCAGGTCAAACGACTCTCTGAGGCTCCTTCCAGCCTTAGATCGGTTCATGTTGAAAAAGCCGTTATTTGGGCGGAGGAAAAACTAAAAATCACGTTTGCTGAAGAGCAAAAAACAGCCATTGCAAAAGCAGTTCAAGAAAAAGTCCATATCATCACGGGAGGCCCCGGTACCGGAAAGAGTACAATTACACGTGCAATCTTGCGCATTACAGAAAAACTGACCGATCAGATCTTGCTGGCAGCACCGACAGGGCGTGCAGCAAAAAGGATGACCGAAATCACGGAAAAAAAAGCATCGACGATCCATAGCCTTCTTGAAATGGACTTTCAATCCGGCGGCTTTAAGAAAAATCAAGACAATCCCCTCAAATGCGACCTTCTGATCATCGATGAAGCAAGCATGATCGATACATTTTTGCTGTTTCATCTTCTGAAAGCGATCCCAACTTCTACACGGGTTATTTTGATTGGGGATGTCGACCAGCTCCCCAGTGTCGGCGCCGGGAACGTTCTTAAAGACCTGATTGATTCAGGACAAGTCGGCGTTACAAGATTGACTCAAATTTTTAGGCAAGCAGCTCACTCTAAAATCGTGACCAACGCCCACCTGATCAATCATGGAGAGTTTCCGGAGCTGTCTGGAGGCTCTGATTTTCGATTTATTGAAGAAGAAATCCCTGAGAAAATCGTCGAGGCGATCATTGAGCTTATTAACGGGAAACTCCCCCGCTTTCACAGGTTCGATGACATCCAGGTTCTAGCTCCAATGAAACGAGGTGTCATCGGCACGGAAAATCTCAACGTCGTTCTGCAAAAAGTTCTCAACCCAAGCATCACTCCCCTCTGCCGGATGGGAAGAACTTTTCATGTCGGAGACAAGGTGATGCAGATTCGGAACGATTATGACAAACTTGTCTTCAATGGAGATGTCGGACGTATCCTGACAATTGACCTTTCAGGACAGACGCTGGCTGTCAGTTTTGATGATCGTAAAATTGAGTATCAATTTTCTGAAATCGATGACTTAGTTCTTGCCTATGCTGTTTCGATTCATAAATACCAAGGGAGCGAATGCCCGTGTGTGATCATTCCGGTGCATATGAGCCACTTTAAGATGCTTCACCGCAACCTTCTCTATACCGGCATCACCCGCGGCAAGAGGCTTGTGATTTTAGTGGGGACGAAACAAGCGATTGGTCTTGCTGTGCGTAATGATGAGGTGAAAAAGCGTTACACAAGGCTTAAAGAACAGCTTCAATGCCTCTCCGCATGAGCTCTTTTCTCAAGAAGTTTTTTTGCACGATCAATGAGTCCCACATCGGCTTTTTGTTTTTTAGCTTCTTTTACGACATTCTCAATAAGCTGTTGGTTAATTTGAAGACCGTTTTTAATTTTGCCGAACGTTTCACTATCTGCATATTGCGTCAATGCTTGAACCGCTTGAGTATCTGAAACATCATTAAGGGAGAGTAAATTAAAACGTCGAACAAAAGCTATATCTGGCGCAATCCATGCTTCAAATTCACGCTCTGTTGTGGCTCCTATCACCATGATGCCGGATTCTTCGAGATACGTTTTTAGGTTTTGTGCAACAGTTCCCATCTCATTTCCCTTAGTTGCTCCTGATCCCATAAGCAAGTGAATTTCATCGATAAAGAGGACACCATTTTTATTCTGCATCAAGTAGTTGAAAATCTTTTCGATCCTTCCCTCGAATGTTCCCGCATACTTTGCTCCTGCCATTATAGATGTTGAATTAAGAGAATAAATCGTTTTTCCATGAAGAGGATGTCCCTCAGGAAACTCTCCATGAGCAGCCATCCATGCAGCCTGTTTCACAAGAGTTGTTTTACCAACTCCCGAATGGCCGATAATAAGAGCATTCTGATATTGACCCTGTAGGGCATCTGTAAGCATCCCAATCCTTCCACCCACATCTATTGCAAATTCGTTTTTATCTTTTAACTCTTCATTTAAATCTCTCAACAGCTCTGGCGGATGTGATAATTGTACTGGATCGCACACGAATTCTGTTTCATATTTTTTGCGCAGTGCCATCGCAATCCTAACCAATGACATGAGTTTTGATTCATGCAACGGATTGAGCTGTTTCTCTTCCTCTTCGAATCTTTTTACAGTTAAATACAGGGTCTTAAATGTTGTCCAAACGCTTTCTACAGTCACTTGTTTTCCGCGGTTATTCCCTGCCCGCTCGATTAAATCTCTGACAAACGCCAATTCTTTCCCATTACCTTTGTGCAGCAAAAAAGCAGCTTCGACGGCAACACTGAGCGCCTTTTCATTACTGTTGTATTCTTGATCTTGAGCAAACTCCGTAATCTCTTGTAATACTTTCTCTTGGCTGAGCGGTTTTAAATCAACAATCTTAAAAGATCCAACCGTTGTTCGATCATATACTCTTGTAATAGGACCAACCATAAAGCTTTCAGATCGAGTGATCACCCGCTGAAAATATCCTAATACTAATTCTTCGTTCTCTGTAGGTTGCTGATTTAACGGATCGAGCGATGGGACATAAACAATTGAATTTGGATGATCAACTGTAAAAAAACTGACTAGTCTTTGCTCTAACTCTACAGAAGGTCTTAATTGTTTTGCATTTAGTACAAAAACTTCTTTATCCAATAGGGAAAGCACTGATTCCAAATGATCTTCGCATCCACTCACCATAACATGTTTAGAAACTTGATTGCTTCCTATAGCACGTTGGATCTGCTCTGCTTGTTCTACAAAGGCAGTATGTTTACCATCCACTTTCTCAACCTTGCGTAGACAATGAGATATTTCTTTTTCAGAGCTGAAGTTGTTCTTGGCATGTACAACTTTATTGGGACTAAAAAAGACCATCCAAGCAAGCGTGACGAGGTTGGATATAATCCATGCATTTGCAACCAGAGGTGTCATCAGTTTAGTATGAGTAAATGCAAAAGTTGCAAGGTTTCCATAAAGCAGAGAAGAAGCGATACGTTGTGTTTTTGAGTAAGAAGGGTTGATCCGTTGGATAGCTATATCTGTAAGTGTTGCCACTCCTAAGAAAGTCGCGACACTAGGAAGCTTATTTAATATACTTTCGCTCATTGTTGCCAAATTGCCACCTCTTTTGCAGAGATTATACTATAAATTGAAATAAATTTATAGATTCATCTATATGATAGTAAAATATTTACTTTACCAAGCCCTTCAGCTTCTCTTCTTGAGCGACAATTTGGCTATCTTCGACTCTTTTGAAGAGAACTTCAGGTTTAGGGAGTGTTTTTTGTAAAAGATTATTTTGAATTACTTCATCCCAGTTTTGTTCGGAGAGCTGGGATGTTTCTCCGATCATCTGCCAGAGCTTTTGAGCGGCATGAGGAATAATGGGAAGAGAGACAAGGGCAAGGCACTTAAGACACTCTAGACAGGTGGAGAGGACCTTTTCCATTTGAGGACGGGTCTCGGGAGCTTTTGCTAAGGACCATGGTTTATGCGTGTCGAAGTAAACATTGCCAAGCTGAGCGATTTCCATGAGGAGGGCGGCAGCCTTGCGCAGGTGGAAGTGTTCGTAGGCGGCCCTAGCTTCTTCGACTTTAGAGTGGAGCTGCTTGAGAAAGGCGCTATCAGGGGCATGAGAGGGCATCTGTCCTGCACATTGATTTTGGATGAAGACGAGGAGACGGTTGGCGAGGTTGCCGTATTTTCCAAGAAGTTCAGAGTTGCACCGGTTTTGGAAATCTCTCCAGGTAAATTCGGAATCTTGGTTTTCAGGAGCGTTGGCGGCAAGTGTATACCGGATTTGGTCGGCTGTAAATTGGGAGAAAAAGTCTGTGAGGTCGATGGTCCAGCCTTCTGATTTACTAAACTGCCGCCCTTCGAGGTTTAAAAATTCGTTGGCAGGAAGGTGATGGACGAGATTATAGGGCTGATTTTGTCCCATGACCATGGCGGGGAAAAAGACGGCATGAAACGGAATGTTGTCTTTTCCTATGAACTGTACGTAGGTGGTTTCAGGATCTTGCCAAAAAGGCTTCCACGCATCGGGGCTGCCTTTAAGTTCTGCCCACTCTTTGGTGGCTGAAATATAACCGATGGGCGCATCAAACCAGACGTAGAGAACTTTACCTTCAGTATTGGGAAGCGGGATGGGCACGCCCCATTCTCCATCGCGTGTGATGGCGCGGGGTTTTAAATCGGCGACATACGATTTTGCAAAGTTAAGGACGTTGGGCTTCCACGGTTTTTCTCCGAGCCACTTGGAGAGCTGGTCTTTAAAATGATCGAAAAGCAGAAACCAGTGTTTGGTTTCTTTGAGAACTAAAGGGGCATTGGTGAGTTTGGAGCGGGGATTTTTCAGGTCGGTGGCTTCGTAATTCGATCCGCAGCGGGTACACTCATCTCCACGGGCATTTTCAAAGCCGCATTTGGGGCAGGTACCAACAACGTAGCGGTCGGCTAGAAATCTGCTGTCTTGCGGAGAGTAAAGCTGCTCGGTTACTTTTTCTTCGATGTGTCCATTCTTGAGAAGGTCTAGAAAAAATTGTTGGACGGTTGCGACGTGGCCGGGCCATGTTGTGCGAGAAAAATGATCGAATGAAAAGTGGAGTTTTTGGAAGAGGTCTTTGTTGACGGCGTGGAAATGATCAACTTGGGCTTTAGGAGTCCTTCCTGCGAGCTCTGCGCTGAGTGTGATAGCAACGCCATATTCATCCGAACCGCAGATATAGAGAACGTCGCTGCCTTGCAGTCTTTGAAAGCGGGCGTAGCAGTCGGCTGGAAGGTAGGCTCCTGCGATATGCCCAAAATGAAGCTGGCCATTGGCGTAAGGCAGGGCTGAGGTGATGAGAACTCTTTTAGCCATTTTGAATTGCAGCGTCTTCTTCTTGGTCGGCTTTATCTAGAAGAGCTAAATTCTCAGGTGTGTAAAGAGTGGGGTTCCTTTGGATCTCTTTTAAGAGATAAGGGATATCGACTTCGTGGCCTGATTTGATCAGGTAGCGTGCGACGTTAATTGCAAATTGTGCGAGCTCAAAATTGTCGTGAAAATGTTTTTTGAGGGCTTCATTAGTCAGTTGATCTTTTTGTAACATAAGTCTCCTAGTCGGCAATGATAATATTTTTTAGAGCTTCAAAAGCAGCCGTTAAATCATCGTTGACAATATGATAGTCGTAATGCGAGATCATCTCAAGCTCTTGACGTGCAGTTTTTAATCTTTTTTCGATTTTCTCGGGTGTTTCGGTCCTTCTCTTAATTAATCTTTTTTTGAGCTCTTCGAAGGAAGGGGGTGAAATAAAGATAAAAGTTGCATCGACCTTGCCTTTGAGCTGCAGCGCTCCTTGTGTATCGATGACCAAAATGACGTCTTTTCCGGATTTAAGCTCTTTTTCAATCAGCGACTTGGAGGTGCCGTAGTGGTTGCCGAAGACGTTGGCGTGCTCTAAAAAATCGCCTGCGTTGAGTTTTTCTTGAAACTCTTCTTCGGTTAAAAAATAATAATCTTTGCCATTGACTTCTCCGGGGCGCGGCTCTCTTGTCGTGCAGGTGACATTCCGGACAACTTGCGGGTATTTTTCTGTCAGCATGTGGACAAGCGTTGTTTTTCCTGTTCCGGCCGGAGCGCTGATAATAAAAAGGCGTCCTAAGTGTTTACTCAATGTTTTGCACCTGCTCTCGGATTTTTTCGATTTCGCTTTTGATCTTCACAGCTCTTTGAGCAATTTTAGAAGAACCTGCTTTTGCCATGAGCGTTCCGACTTCGCGTCCCATCTCTTGGGCGAGGAAATCAAGGGTTCTTCCGACGCTTTTTTCTGCCGATTTTAGATATTGATTCATCTGCTGCATATGAGACTTCATTCGTATCATCTCTTCTGTGACATCATCGCGGTCGGCTTGCAGAGCGGCTTCTTTTTTGAGCTGCTCTATGTCGATGGTAAATTTGAGTTCTTCCATCCGTTTAGATAGCTTCACAAGATGTTCTTTTGCAAGCTCAGGCAATTCTTTTTCAATCTTTTTAAGTTCTTGGTCGATGATTTTTAAGCGGGAGAAAATATCTTGCGTAAGCGCGCGACCCTCTTGCTCTTTCATAATAAGCCACGCTTTGGATGCTTTATTCCAAACGGTTTCAACTTCTTTTTCAAAGATTGCAGGGTTCAGTTGTGCTTCTTGTGGAGAGATTTGATCCATTAAAAAAGTAAGCGTTATTTGCTCTAAGGAAATTTTTAAGGATTTAGCAACTTCTTCCCAACGCTTTTTCTCATTTGCTAGCTGAAGAATCAAGCTTGAAACTTCTTTGATTTCACATGAAACGCGGATGGTGAGGTTGCCTCTTTCGGTAATTTTAGAGACCCACTTGCGAATCACAGGATCAAGAAATAACAGTGAGTGGGGTAGGTGTAGATGGATATCGAGCCCTTTTCGGTTTACGGATGCGATCTCAAGTGTCCAGCGGGCCCGTTTAGTTTGAAGAGCAGCTCTTCCATAAGCGGTCATACTCCTGCGCATGTATAAGCCTTTTTTACGGGTGCATAAGATTGTCGATGAATGGGACAGGGGCCCCATTTTTCTAAAGCAGCAAGGTGCTCTGGCGTCGGATATCCTTTATGAGAGGAAAAACCGTATTCTGGAAACTGTTTATCGTACTCTTTCATTTGTCTATCGCGTGTTACTTTTGCGATGATTGCAGCGGCCATGATGGCTTGAGAGAGTGTGTCTCCTTGCACAATCGCTTGGCAGGGAATCGGTATGGAGGGTGTTTTGTTTCCGTCTACGAGAACAAAATCAGGCTTTTGCTGCATGTGGCTAATAGCTGCAACCATTGCTTGAAGCGTTGCCTGAAGGATATTGATTTGATCGATGATGAAGGCTTCTACGATTCCTATGCCGTAATGAACATCAGGATGATGCATGAGCTTATCAAATATAGCTTCACGTTCTTGAGATGTCAGCTTTTTGCTATCGTCGATGGTATCAATGAAAAAATCTTCGGGAAGAGTGCAGGCGGCGGCCACTACGGGACCGGCCAGCGGCCCGCGCCCTGCTTCATCAACGCCTGCAATTTTTGAAAATCCTTGAGCTCTCGCGGCTCTTTCGAGCTTTGTTATCTCAAGGAATCTGCGGTTTTTAGCTCGAGGAAGTTTCGGCAGCTTCACCAATTTGCTCTTTAACTTTTGCTGCTTTTCCAGAAGCGCCTCTGATGTAGTAAAGTTTTGCTTTACGCACTTTTCCGCTTTTAACAACTTCGACTTTTGCAATGCGTGGGCTGTGGAGAAGGAAAACTCTTTCCATTCCAGCGCCGTAAGAAACACGGTAGAGAGCAATCGTCTCAGAAAGGCCGCTTCCGCGTCTTGCAATCACGGTGCCTGTAAACATCTGAATACGCTCTTTTTCGCCTTCTACGATTTTCGTATGAACGGTGAGTGTATCTCCCACACGAAATGTCGGAAGATCTTTTTTGAGGAATTCTCCCTCAATCTCCTGTATCACTTTATTCTGCTTCATTTTCTAGCTCCTTGTTCTATTAAACTTGTCTTGGCCCTGTTCCTTTCTCCATTCAGCGATTTTGGCGTGGTTTCCGCTTGTTAAAACTGCGGGAACCTCTATTCCTTCAAACACCTCTGGCCGGGTGTAGTGAGGCGTATCAAAAACCCCGTCCTGAAACGAATCTTGGGCCGCGGCATCTTCATGCCCTAAAACTCCGGGGATAAAACGAGCGGCAGCATCTATAACAACAATCGCCGCCAGGCATCCGTTTGTCAGCACGTAATCCCCTATGCTGATCTCTTCATCAACTTCTTTTTGAAGGGCTCTTTCATCCACCCCTTCATAGTGGCCGCAAAGCAAGATGAGGTGCTTTTTCTTCGCAAGCTCTTCGCATTTTTTGGCGTCAAGCTTGTTTCCTTGCGGAGAAAGATAGACGACATAACTCTCTTCCTGCTTTACGCTGCGGATTGCGGCGCAAACAGGCTCTGGCATGAGCACCATGCCGGGTCCTCCTCCGTAGGGGCGATCATCGACCTTTGCATGCTTGTTGTTTGCAAAGGTTCGGATGTCGATGAGATTAATCTCTAAAATCCCCTTCTCCCTGGCCTTCTTTATGATGCTAACATCAAAAGGGCCCTTGAAATAGTCCGGGAAGAGGGAGAGGATATCAACTTTCATCCTTCGTCTTTGCTTTTTTTGCTGCAGGAGCCCGTTTTTTCTTAGGGGCTTCTACTGCTGCAGGCGCTGCCGCTTTTTTAGGCGCAGCTTTCTTTTTGCGTCTGACTGCTGCAAGCTTTACACGCTTTGCATTCCGTTTTGTTTGAAGCTCTTTAATCACATCAGGAGCGACACCTTTAACAAGTCTTTCTGCGCTTTCAGAAAGAGTGGCGCCTTTACTGAGCCAGTAGTTCAATCTCTCTGTGTTCACAGTGATGTTATTACTCTTCTGATGAGGATCATACGATCCTAATGTTTCAACATATTTTCCATCGCGTGGGTTTCTGATATCTGTTACCACGAGACGAAAAGTCTGCCGATTTTTACGGCCTTGCTGCCGCATACGAATCTTAACTGCCATATATTTTCTCCATTTTTATCCTAAAAAGTCGCCAAATTTTTTCAGAGATGCGGGATTTTGTAAAGCCTTCTTAGGCATACTTTTAAAAAGATCCTTCATCCGCTTAAAACCTTTGATCAGACGATTAACTTCATCCACTGTCGTTCCACTCCCCTTAGCGATCCGCCAACGTCTGGAAGGAACGAGCTCAACTTTTTCAATTCTTTCATTTTTAGTCATCGATTGAATCATCGCTTCAATTTTCTTAAACTCCCCTTCAGATTGATCAAGATTGGGAAGCTGCGACATGCCTGGCATCATCTGCAGAAGATTTTTAAGTGGCCCCATCCGCTTGATAGCTGTCATTTGCTTGAGATAATCTTCGTAGGTAAAGGCTGCTTTTAATAACTTTTCCTCTAAATCTTCTTTCTGGCTTTCATCGAACTCTTCTTGCGCTTTGCGGACCAGATTGACGATGTCTCCCATGCCCAAAATACGGTCGGCCATCGACTGAGGGTTAAAAGGTTGGAAGTCCCCCACTTTTTCTCCGACGCCTTCGAATTTCAGAGGTTTTTGCGTTATCTCACGAATGGAAATCGCAGCACCTGCTCGAGATGTTCCATCGAGCATTGTCAGTACGGTTCCAGTAATTGACATTTGTTGATCGAACGCTTGGGCTGTCTGCACAGCATCTTGACCGGCATTTGAGCTTGCAACAAATAACACTTCTTGAGGCTTTAGCGCTTCTTTCATTTGATGAAGCTGATCCATGAGCTCTGTGTCAATGTGAAGCCGGCCCGCTGTATCGACAATGAGAACATCAAACTTTTCGGCTTTGGCTTTCTCCAGCGCTTTCTTTGCGACGAAAACTGGATCTTTTTCACCTGCGATTGTAAAGAGAGGCGTTTCAATCGATGCGCAGAGTGTTTGGAGCTGCTCTACCGCTGCAGGTCTTTGAAGATCGCATGCTGCCACGAGAACTTTTTTCTGCTGAGGTTTTTTCTGAAGAAAGTAGGCCAGTTTTGCAGTTGTAGTCGTTTTTCCAGATCCTTGCAAACCGCAGAGCATGATTACTGTGGGCGATTCTTGAAGCTGAAGCGGCACAACATCTCCGCCCATGAGAGCAATCAGCTCTTCATGCACCACTTGAATGAACTGCTGCCCAGGAGAGACGGCCTTAAGAACTTTTTCACCGACCGCTTTTTCTTTCACACGTTTGACCAGCTGGCTGACGATGGAGAAATTCACATCGGCGTCCAGGAGCGCTAGGCGCACGTCTTTAACAGCGTCTGAAATATTTTCTTCCGTCAGGGTCTTTTGACCTGCTAATCGGGAGGCTAAATTCTTAAATTTTTCGGTTAATGTACCAAACATAAGTATAAGGGCTCTATCTTATATCAAAAGATCTTGGAATTCAAGACGGATAAATCGATCATGGGAAGACCAGTCTTGGGAGACCTCTATAGAGGTCCATGAACTACCCGAAAATAAATTTTTTATTTGACTTCCCATCCCCGTGCCGATTTCAAGATAAACCTTGGCACCGGAATTCAAAAGCGGTGGAAGCTCACGGGAAAGTCTTTCATAAAACTCAGTCCCCTGCTTTCCTCCAACGAGCGCGCTTTTGGGCTCCCAATTGCGCACTTCAGGCTCTAAGGCTAAATATCCCTCTTCGGAAATGTAAGGAGGGTTGCAGACAACAATATCTGCTTTTTGCCCCTGAAAAGGCTGGCAAAGATCTCCCTGACGGATGTCGACTTGAACTTCATTTTTCTCTGCATTTTGCTTGGCAATTTTGATCGCTTCTGAAGAAATGTCTGACAAAACGATTGTGCAGTCGGGTCTTTTCTTTTTAAGAGCAAGGCCCAAGCAGCCTGATCCGCAGCAGATATCCCAGATAACAACGGGGCTAGATGGAAGCTCTTTGACAATCTTATCGGCTAAAATTTCGGTTTCAAGTCTTGGAATCAAAACGTCTTTTGTGACGTCGATGGTACACCCTAAAAACTGCACTTCACCGACAATGTATTGCCAAGGCATTTTTTGAATTCTCAGCTTTAAGTACGAGCGGAGCTTTTCAAGTTCCGTTTCGATGAGCGGACGATCGAACTGCATATAAAGTTCGATGCGAGGAACTTTAAGGATGTGGGATAAAAGCTCTTCCACTTCACGTCTGGGGCTAGCAATCCCCTTCTGTGCTAAAAACTCGGTAGAGATTTTTAAGATGTCATTAACTGTTTTCATCGCCAGCAAGCTTTTGTTCGTAAAAATAAGCAACGAGGGCTTGAGTAAATTGATCAAGCTTTCCTTCGAGCACATCGCTCAAGTTATAAAGCGTGAGATTGATGCGGTGATCGGTCACCCTGTTTTGAGAGAAATTATAGGTTCGAATTCGCTCGGATCTGTCGCCAGTGCCTACTTGAGAGAGTCGTAAAGAGGCCATCGCCTCATCTTCTTTGCGGCGCTTTTCTTCCAAAATTTTAGCAGAGAGAAGACGCATAGCTTTGGCGCGGTTTTTAATCTGGCTTCGTTCATCTTGACAAGTCACAACAGCGCCTGTCGGAAGGTGAGTGATGCGGACAGCTGAATCAGTTGTGTTGACGTGCTGGCCCCCGGCGCCTGATGAGCGGTAGGTGTCAATCCTCAGCTCAGAAGGATCGATTTGAAGCTGCTCTTCTTCCGTAGGTTCCGGCAATACGGCAATCGTGATTGCCGAAGTGTGGACACGTCCTTGCGCTTCGGTCTCAGGAACGCGCTGAACACGGTGCGTACCGGCTTCATTGCGCAGCAGCCTAAATACCTGCTGGCCTGAAATGACCATGATATATTCTTTATAGCCGCCTCGCTCTGACGGAGCAGCTGATAGCGCCTCGTGCTTCCACCCTTTGGTTTCTGCATAGCATTTGTACATGCGGACACAGTCACCGACAAAGATAGCCGCTTCATCCCCGCCGGTTCCTGCGCGGATCTCCATGATAACGTTGCGGTTATCGAGCGGATCAGGGGGAACTAAAAGGGTTTCAAGCTGGGTTTTGAGGCTTTGAAGTTTAGAGCTGAGTGCAATATTATCATCGCGGATCATCTGAACCAGCTCTGAATCGGTCTCTTTTTTTAAAAGCGCTTCGTTTTCTTGGAGCTGTTTGGATGCTTCTTGAATTTTACCCACGACCTCTTTGACATCGCCTAAGTAGGCGTGTTCTTGTGTGAGCTCACGGTATTTAGCTTGGTCATGAAAGGCATCAGGCTGGCCGAGAAGGTCTTCGACCGTTTTAAAACGGCCAAGCATCTCCTCGATTCTTTTATTCAGCCTGTCGTCAAACATTTAGACGGATTTCTTACGAGTGACTTTCTTCTTACCTTTTTCAGGAGCAGCTTCGGCCACTTTTGCTTCTTCAGTCTGCTTCTTTTTGAGGTATTTTTTCTGGAATTTATCCACACGGCCTTCTGAGTCGATAAACTGGTTAGCGCCTGTGAAGAAAGGATGTGAGAAAGAAGAAATCGAAAGACGGTATACGGGGTATTCTTTCCCTTCATACGTTTCACGTTCTTTCGGCTGCAGAGTCGATCCGCAAACAAATTTTTTACCTGTGGATGAGTCTACGAAGAGCACATCTTGATAGGGAGGATGGATTTTTTCTTTCATAACGATTCCTTTGAAAGAGAACAATTTATCATGCTCTCTAGATTAAAAACAAGTGTAAATGAATTGTTTTAAATAGTGAGATCTTGAACTCTAAGCGGCTCTATGGTATAACATATGCAAAATTTGGAGGAATTGCATGTCAGCTGACATTAAAATATTAGGG
>JAGOLG010000041.1 GCA_017994195.1 Rhabdochlamydiaceae bacterium | reverse complement strand
CTGCAGCCCAAGCAAGGAAAAAACAAACCCTCCAAGAGTCATCGCTAAAAACATCCATTCAGAAAAATGAGAAGACATCAGAGACAAAATAAAAATCCCGACCAAGATTCCGGGAAATGCCGCATGAGAAAGAGTTTCTCCAATCAAACTGCGTCGCTTTAATAGTACAATGCTTCCCACTAGCGAAGAGGAAATAGCCATGCAAAGGGTGCCCAGCATCGAAGTACGAACCACTGGATTGGTAAAGAAATCGATCACAAAATTCCCGATGTTTGATTCTGGGCTAAGAACACGGCTTCATCCAACAGGCGGGATCCCTGCCCATATGTTTTTGCAAGATTCTGCGAGGTTAGAACTTCATTTGTCGGCCCCGCTGCAATGAGGCATGTATTGAGGAGCACAAGCCAATCAAACACTTTTTGTGCTGTGATCAGATCATGGTGTACCATGATAATGGTTTTTCCCTGAGCTTTCAGCTTTGAAAATAGATTAAGAAGTGTTTTTTCAGTTGCTAAGTCAATCCCTGCAAAAGGTTCATCCAGTAAAAAGAGGTCTGCGTCTTGGACCAGAGCTCTGGCAATGAAAAGTCTTTGCTGCTGTCCGCCGGAGAGCTGACCGATTTGACGATGTGAGAGCTCTTCCATCTCTACTGCTCTCAGTGCATTTAAAACCTTTTCCTTGTCGGATTTTGAAGCCCACTTCATTAGCCCCATTTGGCCGAATCTGCCCATCATCACAAGATCATAAGCTGTCATCGGGAAGTCCCAATCTACCGAAGATCTTTGAGGGACATAGGCGACTTTTTGTCTGACACTTTCTAAAGGCGATCCAAAAAAGCGAACGGTTCCAGATAGAGGCGGAGTGAGTCCCAATAAGGCTTTTAAAAGAGTGCTTTTTCCGGCACCATTGGGCCCGATAATTCCAATGAAGGAAGCTTTAGGAAGAGAGAAGGAAATATCCCATAAAACAGCTGTTTCGTCATAACTGACACTCAGCTGCTCGACGTCAAGAACATTCATGGGCGGCTCCAGGCTTCATAGAGCAGCAAGGCATTATGCTTCATCATTTCTTCATAGGTCAGAGGGTTCAAATTGGAATCTGCAAGTGTATCTGAGAAGAGCGATTCAGTTGAAATTTCAACAAGAATGCCTTTTTCACGGCAAATATCTGCAATTTTTTTCAAAGAATCTTGACTGACATTTGTTTCAGAAAAGAGAGTGCGGATTCGATTTTTTTGCAAATGATCGATCACCCGCTGCAGATCTTGAAAGCCCAGTTGTCCATCTGGAGCAAGGCCTTCTGGAGCGCAAAAACGATCTTTCCAAACTCCTTCCTGCCCTAGATAACGTCTTGTAAAATAATTGAAAGCATCATGGCTTGTGACAAGGTATCTCTTCTCCTGGGGAATTGATTTAAGTGTACTTTCTAACCAGGCATCTAAGTCAAACAATTCTTTTTCTACTTGATTGCCTCTAGCTTCATAATATTCACGCCCTTCAGGATCGGCAGAAATAAGATGAGAAACGATGGGGTCTATTGTTTTTTTCCATAGATCAACATCAAGCCAAATATGCGGGTCGGCTTGTCCTTGATGGTGCAAGATAAGAGAGGAATTATTTTTATGGATTTCATCTCCTAGCGCAACTGCATGAGGGTGTTCTTGAAGTTTTGCTTTTAAGCTTGCGCTGTGCTCTAACCCGAGGCCGTTACAAAAAACGAGCTTTGCAACTGTAAACTTCTCGTCGTCTCCCTTAACAAGCTCATAGCTATGAGGGTCCATCGAACGGTCCATCAATGAAAGATGTTGAATTCTCTCGCCGCCTATGCGAGCTACAAGATCATCTATGATGGGAGTCGTGCAAAGAACTTTAATTTTCGAGCTGGGGACTCTCCAGTCTTCCAGCTGAGAAGAGGAGTTTTGGCAACCAAGCAGTCCCAAACAAAGTAAAAATAAAAATAGATATTTCATTTGCCTAATTATGCCTTAATCCCCCTAAAAAATTCCATGGTAATATGAGCGGTAAAAGAGCAAATCTATCCAAAGTTGTTCAAATGTTCCCAAATCATGTTAACATTAGTATTAAACTGTTATGTGATATAAATTTAATTTATTAGTTCTTGCGTTAATATTATCATTTTTTATAAACTCCCGAAAAAACTCTAATTCTAAGGAGAAAAAGAAATGAGTCACGAAACAGTAGAGCCTAGAACAAAAAATCTCAAAGAAATTGAAGAGATAATTTCTAGGGCAATTAAAAAAGTAGGGGCAAAACGAGAAAATGATATTTGCCGCTACATTCCGATGACATCTGGTGGGTATATGCACCATTTTACACTTAAAAAGATGAAAACCAAGCAGCCTGGCGAGCTTGGCAGCATGATTGAAAAATTTATTATTAATAGCGACCGTCCTGGAATGGTTGCTCCAAAGCAAAGAGCTCCTAGGGGTTCTCGCAAAAGACGCGACCATCTCACATTTACTCGTACACAGCTCGAGCGTATGCTCGCGATCGCAAGACTGGCAGGAGACAAAGAAATGGTTTCCGTTCTTTCTCCTAAAAGATCTCTTGCTACATGTAAGCGTGAACTGATTTCTTCAATCCGACATAACCGCTTAGAACCTGAGCTTTGGAATGCCTATGTTGAAGCGATGAACGCTCAACAAATGATTCAAAATAGCGAACTCTTTAACCAAGTCGGTAAATAGTTTCTTTTTTAGGGCCTATGGCATTCGTCATAGGCCAATCTTTTTTTTAACCCTTGAAATTTCAGTAAGATGTGCTAAAATAGTCCTCTCTTTGAAAAAAAGTTTCGGAGAATTATTTCTTCGAATGAATTTATAAACACTAAGGAAAAACACAAATGTCAACGCAAACAAATGCAAAACCCCAATTTGGGAAGTGGCGGTCCTTCTTTTGGCCGATCCACACATGGGAACTGAAAAAATTTATTCCTATGGCTATGCTCTTTTTCTTTATTAACTTCAACTACACGATCTTACGCGATACGAAAGATGCGCTGGTTGTCAATGCGCCAGGTTCGGGTGCTGAGGCTATTCCATTCTTAAAGCTATGGGGAGTTTTACCTTTTGCCATCTTGTTTATGTTGATGTATTCTAAACTCAGCAACTTGCTGACTAAACCCAAACTCTTTTACTCGATGATTTCCGTGTTTATTGGGTTCTTTATGCTGTTTGCATTTGTTCTCTATCCTTACAGAGATGCACTTCATCCTACAGACTTTGCAGACAAACTTCAGGCATCGCTTCCGCAAGGATTTAGCGGCCTTATTGCCATTTTAAGAAACTGGACCTACTCGCTGTTCTACATCATGTCAGAGTTGTGGGGAAGCGTCGCTCTTTCTCTCTTATTCTGGGGCTTTGCTAATGATACAACTCGTCCTGCAGAATCAAAGAGATTCTATGGGGTTTTCGGAATCGGCGGCAACTTAGCGATGATCGTTTCCGGATGGTTCATTATTTACTTCTCAAAAGTCCGTGATAACCTTCCAGCAGGCGCTGATCCATGGGGCATGTCTCTTAATTATATGATTGCTATGGTTATTGCCTCCGCTCTCATTATCATGGGGATCTACTGGTGGATTAATAAAAACGTGTTAACAGACACCCGTTTTTATGACACTTCTGAGCAGCAAAAAGCGAAGAAAGAAAAACCAAAAATGTCATTATCAGAGAGCTTCAAATACTTGGCACGTTCAAGATATGTATGTCTCTTGGCTCTTTTAGTCATTTCTTACGGGGTTGCAATCAACCTGGTAGAAGTTACCTGGAAGGATCAATTGAAATTGCTCATGAAAGGGAACTCAAATGACTATAGCGCGTTCATGGGAAGCTTTTCTCAATGGACTGGAGCTGTTACGATCTTTATGATGCTCTTTGTCAGCAGCAACGTGATCCGTCGCTTTGGATGGACAACAGCGGCTTTAATCACTCCTATTGTTCTTTTAGTGACAGGCGTAGGCTTTTTCTCATTCATCATCTTTAAAGACTCTCTTGCAGGGTTCATTGCGATGTTTGGAACATCTCCGCTCATGCTCGCTGTGGTGTTTGGACAAATTCAAAACATCATGAGTAAGTCAACAAAATACTCTCTCTTTGATCCTACAAAAGAGATGGCGTATATTCCTTTGGACCAAGAAGCTAAAGTCAAAGGAAAAGCGGCGATTGACGTGGTTGGAGCAAGGCTTGGAAAATCAGGGGGAGCTCTGGTTAACCAAGGACTTATCCTGTTCTTTGGATCGATCGCAGTGATCACTCCTTATGTTGCAGGGATTCTCTTCCTGATCATGTTTGTTTGGATCTGGGCCGCTAAAGGGCTTGGAATCTTATTTAACAAGCTGTCACAAGAGAAAGAAGAACAAGCAAAAGCTGCAACTTCTTCCGAGCCAACTCTAGCAAAAACGACGAACTAATCAGTTTTTGTTTTGAGAAAATAAAACCCTTTTCCAGGAAACTGGAAAAGGGTTTTTTTAGTCTTAGAAATCGACTTTGAAGTGGAGTGTTCCTCCGATCAGAGAGAGATCTCCATGGTTTTTGTCAGCTTGAATGTCCAAGCTATTATTTGGAGTTACAGATTCCAGAGAAAAGAACTGGTTCAAGTTAAACCATTGTTGGGCTTCAAAAGCCAGTGCAATCGTCACCCGGGTTGAACCGTTATTGTACCAATGACTCCATCCAAAACCAAAGTAAGCGTCGATATTTCCTCGCCCAAAATGGCTGGATTGCTTTCCTTTGAGATCAAAGGGGGCAATTGTGGTTGCTGTAGGAGCATAAAAGCCCTGGAATCGTTCTTTCACTTTATAGTGTGTATACAGAAGAGATCCTGAAAGACCTCCCATGAAAGACCAATCGCAAGCTACATAGAAATTCATATCAAAACCAATCCGAGGACCTACGCCCCAAATGTGTTGTTGCGCGCTGAATCTATCCGATACAGCAAAGGTAGATGTGGTTGTTTGGAAATTGGATCGGAAACGGCTTCTATCTTTTAGAAAGATTGCTGCACTTCTAATTCCAATGAAAGGGTGAACAGAGAATCTTTTTGTGAGGAAATACTCACGTCCCATCGTGAAATCTAAGAGGAAAAAGTTCATCTTCCAATTCGCAGTCGCCTTGGTGCCCTGTGTTCCAAAAATAGACGAAAACCATTGAGGAGCAATAATTTGGTTTTGCGCAGGATCAGCATGAATTGATTTATGCGCATCTGAATAAAGATAGGTTCCTCTAAAGCCTACGTCCCAACTATCATGAGTATATCCTCCAACTCCAAGCCGGACGCCTGAGCTCCACTTAAAAGAAGGCTGCTCGATTTTCTCTTTCCCTGCAACCGCGCCTGTCGTTGGATTTGTAGATCCGGTTCCTTTCAATGCAAAGCTGGTATCTTCTAAAGACGGTTTCCAAAGAAGGTAGTCTGTTTCGACATACCATGTCCGATTATCTTGCAATTTGAAGCCGGGGGTATTTGGTGGAGGTGTTTCTGCCTCTTGTTTGGGGTCAGGTCTTGTTTTTGAGGCCCAAGCGGCATGGATTGGTGCTTGAAGGCTTAATAATGTAAGTAATGAAATGAATGAAATTTGTTTTTTCATATATATCTCCGTTAATCGAATGAATATTATTATTTATAATAAATGTCAAATTTTAATATAAATTAATAATTATAAAGTGGATGAGACAAAAAAACTCCCTCATTTTCATGAGGGAGTTTATTAACAAAGCAGGAGTAAATAGAACTTTTTAGAAGTCCACTTGAAGGTTGAAGGAGAAACCCATCAATCCTAAATTTCCATGGTCTTGAGAAAAGGTTGTTGACGGTTTAAAGAAATCGTTCATGTCGAACCACAACGTGCTTTCGAATTGCAGATTGGGAGCGATGCGTACGGTATTATTTTTAAACCATTTTTCCCACCCAATGCCTACTGCAGCATCCAAGTTCACCCTGATCGCATCATCATGATCAATAGATTTGGATATAAAAAGAGCTTTAACTCCGGAAACAGTACGAGTTGTTTTAGATTTTTCTTTGACATGATAATGGCCATACAAGAGAGCGCCTGCAAAGTTCCCCAGGAATGACCAATTGCCAGTAAACTTATATTCAAAGTTTGTACCAGCACGCGGTCCGATTCCCCAGAAGTCTTCTTCCATTTTGACTTTTACTCTTCCCGCTGAAGTTGTAATGGTGCTTCCGGATCCTACGACGACATCCCCAAAGTTATTGGATTGAAAGTCTGTATAAATCAGAGCGCCTCTTAAGCCGATATAAGGATGGAAAATGATCTGAGAAGTCATTGCAAATTGTCTTCCCAGCATGAGGTCTAAAACAAAGTAATTCATCCGCCATTCGGCTTTTGTTTTCTCACTCAATATTATTGCAAAAGGGTTATAAGAAACTGCCAAGCCTTTAGATTGATCAAGGTGTCCATGTTCATGATCTTCAGCATCACCATAGAAATAGGTTGTATAAAAGCTGACATCCCATTTGTCATGGTTAGGGAGGTAACGACCTAGGCCTAATCGCACTCCGGAATTCCACTCAAATTCGGGGGATTTTACACTAATATTATACCGTGTATCCGTTGGTGCCCCTTTCTGCGTAATCATGTTGCCAATTTCTAAATCTCCTAATGAAGGTCTCATCAAGAGATAGCTTTCTTCGACAAACCAACTTTGGTCTGCATTAAAGGGAAAATGGGTATCCATGGAAGGATTGCCATTTGAAGCATTTGCCGTCTGGTTATTAAATCGGCCACCCCAAGCATCCATCGAGGTGCTTATCAAAAGGGCAGGAGATAGTAACAGTATCCATTTATTCATAGTTATTCCTTATACTGCGATTAAAAATCGGCTTGTAAATTGAAGCTAAAGCCCATCAAAATCAAGTTTCCTTGACGTCTAAAATTATTGAAATATGGCACTGGAAAGTCAGATGAAGCGATCGTTGTTGGAGTTGGCTTTGATACAAATAATTGGTTCGTATCAAACCAGCACGATGCTTCAAAAAGCACAGATGGCGCCAGACGAACCGAATGATTCTTAAACCATGTTTCCCAACCGATTCCAAGCCCAGTATCTAGGTTTGCACGGATTGCAAAACGGTCATCCTTTTCATGGTATTTTCTCTTTGTGAAAACTCCATTTGTAGTTACTTTTGTTGTTATCTCTTCATCGACATCAAACGATCCAAAAAATAGAGCGCCTGATAAATTTCCTAATAAAGACCAACCGCTTCTCATATTAAACTGCAAATCAACCCCTAAGCGAGGCCCGATTCCCCAGAAGTCATCAGAAGCAGTGAATTTATCTCTGAGTGTTCGCGAAGTGCCGGGAGTGCTGAACTGATCAAAATATTTAGAATGCGTGTTTTTATAAATGAGCGCAGCTCGAATACCAATGAAAGGATGTGCAATGATGGTCCTGAGCATACTGTACTCTCTTCCCACGGAAATATCCCATGTAAAGTAGTTCAGCCTCCAGTTGACTTGACCTTTTGTAGCGCCTCCATCAAATGTTGGGCTCCAAAGGGGAGTTAAAAGAGTTCCCTTCCCTCTTACAGGTGAAGAAGAACTTTCATCATTTGCATAGAAGTAGGTTGTTGTAAGAGAAATATCCCATTTATCGTGGTGCGCAAGGTACCTGCCGATCCCAATCCGAACACCTGAAAACCAATCAAAATCGGGTTTTTCAAGTTTCATGTGCATGTCAAGGGAACTTCCTAAAGCGCCATGAGTTGTCAATTTTGTAGCATAATCATTATCATCTTCGTAGGGTTTCATGATGAGATAAGACTCTTTCATATACCACTGTTGATCTGAATTCATTGGGAAATTGGATTCCAAATAAGGTTCTGGCGCCGATTTCGGAACCGAACCACCCCATCCAGATACAGTGCTTGTTGCAGCAAATGCCCCAAAGCATGTCAGGGCTTGAATCCATCGGTTCATTGTTTTCTCCACACGTTTCATTTGAAGTTTTTTGTTATGGTTCATATTAGAAATCAACTTGTAAATTTAATGTAAATCCTAAGAAGCCTAAGTCTCCCATTCTTCTAGCAGAAATCATTCCCCAATCCGGAGATCCTGTCGTTGATGGGAGATTGGTTGAAACCCAGTTGTTGATCATAAACCATTCAGTGACTTCGAACATAAGGGAAGGAGCAATACGGACGGAATGGTTTCTCACCCATTTTTCCCAGCCAAGGCCGATATTTCCTTCAATATTCGCTCTCATCACTGTATCTGCATCGCTTATTTTTAAGAAAGTCGGTGTTGAAGGAGAGGCTCCATCACCAAAAATAAATCCATGAATCTTTTCTCTAATATGGTTTCGACCCATCACGATCGATCCAGAAAGTCCTCCAAGGAAAGACCATCTTCTTCCAAATTCGAACATGAAATCGGTTCCCAGACGAGGACCGATTCCCCAAACAGAATTGTAAGCTTTGAATGTTGTTTCACGTTGAGTTAAAAATGTTCCCGTATTAAACGCGCTTAAGTTTTTGTTGGTGTATTTTTCGTATGTCAACATTGTGCGAAGGCAGATATAAGGATGAATTACAAATTTAGGCGTTAAATTATAGAGCCTGCCAGCTGCGAGATCCCATGTGAAATAATTGATGCGCCAATTGAAATGGGTTTTAAAACTAGTTCCTAATAATTCAGGGTTCCATCCATCACTAATTGTGACCAGGTCGCTTAATGCAGTCGAACCAAACCCATGCCCATGGACAGTTTGGTGAGTATCAGAATAAAAGAACGTTGTATTAAAAGTGATATCCCACTGATCGTGGTTAGGAAGGTAGCGGCCAATATTTAATCGGACTCCAGTTCCCCAATCAAAATGAACATTTTGTGTTTTATCTTTTCGAGTAACTGGTGCGTTTGAAGGTGTTTTCAATGAAAAACCAGTATCGATATCATCTTGATACGGTCTCCAAATAAGCAAACTCGGTTTTACAAACCATTCTTGGTCTTCATTCAAAGGGAATGTAGTGACATCAAGCGTTGGGCCCGGTGTTGGCATTACAGATGGTGGAACGTAATCAGAATTACCCCACCCAGATAATGCTGTTGTAAGAAGGCAAGTTGAGAGTAATAAAGAACTGCTGAACCTCTTAGTCATATTGAATCTCCATATTTAAGAGATTCTTACGAAAAATGTTTTTTTAATGCAAACATTTTTTTTTCAATACGATTTTTTTAAGATGATTGGAAAAAGAAAAAACCCTTCTTGCTCTCGCAAAAAGGGTTTTATTTTCATGAACTGCTTCAGATATTTATTTTTTTTCGTCGTCCATAATTTCAACTTCGGCATCCTGCACATCAGGCTTGCTTTCAGAAGGCGCCGGACCAGATCCTGGTGCAGCTTGAGACGCTTGCTGCATGGCTTCTCCCATCTTCTGCATGAATGTATTGAGTTCATCCGATGCATGTTTAATAGAAGCGATATCTTGGCCTTCAAGAGCTTTTTTCACGTTATCAATACGTGATTGTATTTGCTCTCGGAGCTCTTCTGGAAGTTTATCTTTGTAATCGGTGAGCGCTTTTTGTGCGCGGAAAGCAAGAGCGTCGGCTTCATTGCGAGCCTCAACTTCTTCTTTCTTTTTCTTATCTTCTTCTGCGTGCTCTTCAGCATCTTTGAGCATCCGTTTGATTTCGGATTCTGATAGACCCGATTTTGCTTCGATGCGGATTTTTTGTTCTTTGCCCGATTGTAAATCTTTTGCAGAGACATGCAAAATACCGTCCGCATCGATGTCGAATGCAACTTCAATTTGCGGCATTCCACGGGGCGCTGGAGGTATATCACTCAAATCAAAACGGCCAATTTCTTTGTTATCTTTAGCCATTTTGCGCTCTCCTTGCAGAACGACAATTGTTACAGCAGGCTGGTTGTCAGCAGCAGTTGAGAAAACTTGCTTTTTCTGTGTCGGGATTGTCGTGTTGCGCTCAACAATCGGTGTAAGCACTCCTCCGAGTGTTTCAATTCCGAGTGTGAGAGGAATGACATCAAGAAGTAGAATATCTTTCACTTCTCCAGTCAAAACTGCACCTTGAATCGCAGCGCCGACTGCAACCACTTCATCAGGGTTGACGCCTTTATGAGGCTCGCGTCCGAAAATTTCTTTCACTTTACGCTCTACAGCAGGCATTCTTGTCATACCGCCGACGAGAATCACTTCTTGGATTTGATCTTTGGCAAGGCCTGCATCCTTGAGCGCTTTCAAACAGGGTTCCACAGATCGCTCAATCAAATCATGCGCTAAGGTCTCAAGCTTTGCTCTAGAAAGTGTGAGTGCTAAGTGCTTGGGCCCTGTTGCATCAACGGTGATGAATGGCTGATTGATCTCGGTTGTCTGTGTTCCCGATAGTTCAATTTTTGCTTTTTCCGCTGCATCGCGCAATCGTTGGAGCGCCATTTTGTCTTTGCTAAGATCAATGCCATTTTCTTTTTTAAATTCTTCCAGCATCCATTGCAGAATGATGTTGTCGAAGTCGTCTCCGCCCAGGTGCGTATCGCCGTTAGTTGCAAGCACTTCAAAGACGCCGTCGCCGATTTCTAAGATGGAAATATCAAAAGTTCCTCCACCCAAGTCAAAAACAGCAATTTTTTTGTCATGTCCTTTATCAAAACCATAAGCGAGCGCGGCAGCGGTCGGCTCAGGGATAATCCGTTTAACATCGAGACCCGCAATGCGGCCTGCATCTTTTGTCGATTGTCTTTGCGAATCGTTGAAATAGGCAGGAACTGTGATCACAGCTTCTGTGATTTTTTCTCCTAAATAGGCTTCAGCAGTCTCTTTCATTTTTACAAGAACTTGTGCTGCAACTTCTTCAGGCGATACAAGTTTGCCATCGATTTCAAAAACAGCATCGCCGTTTTGATTCTCTGTGACTTTATAAGGAACGATTTTTGCTTCGTCCAAAACTTCTCGGTATTTACGACCAATAAATCGTTTTGAAGAAGAGATAGTTCTCTCTGGGTTCATGACGGCTTGCCGTTTTGCTGGAACACCAACAACACGCTCGCTTCCTTTGTAACCTACAACAGAAGGGGTTGTGCGTCCGCCTTCGGCGTTTGCGATTACGACGGGAGAGCTTCCTTCCATGATTGAAACGCAGGAATTCGTGGTTCCTAAGTCGATTCCAATGATTCTACTTTTTTTCTTCTGAGTTGACATCTTTATTCTCCTGTATTTTTTTAGCAACTTTTACACGGGCAGCTCGGAGTATTCTGTCTCCGGATCGATACCCTTTTACAAATTCTTTCAAAATGATTCCGTCTGCTGCGGCATCCGTTTCTTCAATTTCAACGGCTTCATGTTTAGACGGATCGAAAAATTCTCCAACGGATGCAAATTCCGTCACACCGCTGGATGTTAAAACTTCTTTAAATTGGCTTAGGATCATCTGAAACCCCAGGGCCCAATTCTTGACTTCGCCAGACATTTGATCGGCAAATTTTAATGCATTTTCAAGCTGATCAATTGGAGTTAAAACATCAGATAGAATGGTATCAATGGCATACCGCATCATATCTTGCTTTTCTTTCTGCAAACGCCGTCTTGTATTTTCTACATCTGCGAGCAGGCGCAGATATTTATCTTTGTAATCGACAACCTCTTCTACGGAAGGATTTTGCTGGGGCACTTCATTTTCTATTTCAGTCATTTTTTTTCTCCAATAATAAATGCAGGGGTTCGTTTTGAGGCTGACGGTATGATATTTTAAATTTGTACAAGCTCTTGGTCAAAGATGTCGAAATTGCGTCCGATGCTGCAACTAATATGCCAAAAAGTTTGCGATAGGGAATGCGATGAGGCCCTAAAATGGCAATAGATCCGGCAATGTTATGATGGATGCGATAAGGAATTGCAATCGCAGAGCATCCTTGCAATGTGCCGCCGATCCAGCAGCTTAAATTCCCATTTTTCACACATTCTTGCAAAATCGATTGAAGGGCTAGGCGGTTTTCAAAAAGAGAAAGTCCTTCTGCAAGGGCTGCTTGATCATTAAAATCGCCAAAGGAAAGAAGTTTTGAAAACCCTGTTTTAGTGATGTCTTCCATGGAAAAATTGGTTGAGCCAACTAGGTGGCGCAGCATTGCTTCGCTATAAAAGCGGGCTGCAAGAACCTCTTCTTCAGGAGGGAGTAAGGGCTTATCAAGGCCAGTTAATTTCCAATGAAAATAAGCTTCTATCCGTTTAATGGTAAAATTACTGAGTTTTTTGTCAGTATAAAGGGTTTCTGTATGGACTAGGCCAAAATCGGTAATCAAAATGCATAAGCATCGGTTTGCATCGAGGGCGATGAGCTTGACATCCATGACAAAGTCTTGATCAAAGCGAGGGGAAGAAAGAAAAACGGCGCAGCCGGTAGCTTCTGATAAAGTTTCTGCCGCATGTTGGAGATAGCTAGCCAGAGCTCTTGTTTCTTTATAAAGAGATTTTTTTAACTTCTCTGTTTCTTTTTCCTCCATCTGAGGGTTTTTAAGATGGGTCTCGGCATATAACTGGTAGGCGAGCGATGTGGGGGTTCTTCCGCCGGATGAATGCTGCTGCTTTAAGAGTCCTTCTTCTTCTAATTTGGAGAAATAGTTGCGGATTGTAGCGGAACTAAGTGCTTCGAACCCATTCTCTCTTAGGGTGTTAGATCCAACAGGTTTACCGGTCTCTAAGTAGAGCTCGACGAGGCCCATCAAAACAAGCCTTTCACGCTGGTCTTTCGGGGGTTTTCGAGGGGTTAATTTTTTCATAATCCCATTATATTAGGATGATTATCCAAAAGCAAGATGTTTTTAGCAGTCTCTTCTTCCAAGCGCTAAATAAACAATTTAATCATTGATTATAAGTTTCTTATGCGCGCTCTGCTTTTTAGTAAAGTTAAGTCAAAATAATTATGAGGATGTCTTTTTTTTGATAAATGAGTTCAAAATCAGCTGGGCTTGATAATCAACGGATCTTTGAGGATTAAGGGCAAAACATCGAGGATAGAAGGGGACCATTCAAGACCTTTTCGGTAAACCAAGCGCTGGGATAGAAAGCAGGCGATGATCGCTTGTTTATGAAGATCGGGGATGTCTTTTAAGATCCGGTCTTCGTATTTTGTACGTAAAAGAGGAAGGCAGTAGTTAAGCAGGCATTGGATGAGGGGGTCGTGAGGGTCGTTTGAGAATGTGGCAGTAGAAAGATAATGGAGAAGCTCATCGGTGAAGTGATTGATCTGTTCGGAGATGAGCTCTGAAACTTCTGTTAGAGGCTTTTGTCCGTGGCTTGCAAGCAGAGTTTGGGCTTCGTCGCGGCAGCGGGATTCAATGGTCGATAAAATCTCTTCAACAATCGTACTTTTGTGCTGGATGAATTCTTCTTCTTTTAGGACCAGGCCTGCCAAAACTTCAAAAGAGGAGCAGATGACCCCTCCTTTATTGGCGGAGCTATCCTTAATAATAATAACGCCGAGCTTTTCTAAGGCTCTTCGGGCGCCCGGAGAGAGATAGAGATTTCCTCCTTCCACAATAGCTCGGGAGGTCGGATGGCCCAGATCATCTAAATAGTCGCGGTAGTTGCTTTCATTCAGAGTTCGGGGGCGGCCTCCGCCTGTAATAAAGACGTCGGCTTTGGCTTTGTGGACGGTGGTGCGTAGAAGGTGATTCATTTCGTTTCCTGAAATCCATTCTTCTACAACTTTTCCCTTCTCTTTTTTTAGAAGAAGGGTCTGTGACGCATAAGCGCTTTCTTCTCTGCGGCTTTTTGTGTCGAGCAGATAGCCGCCTTCATGTAGTTTTTCAGGCGGATAAAATCGAATGGGCTTACCTTCTTTAAAGAGGGAAGCGATGATAGAAAGATCAAGTCCTTCGGGGTCTAGGATTGTTCCGGAGCCATCAATGGAGGCGACAAGCTTGGCCGTTTTAGGATAGAGGCGGAAGAGATTGTTCATCTGATTTCCTGCCACATCTCCATCAGGTCCCCCCGTCATTTTGACGGTGAAAGCATCTTTCTTCGGATCGATTTTTAAGTATTTGAGGACTTCTTCCATGTAAATATTAACGCCGCGGGATGTAACGCCATATTCTTTATGGTTGATGCCGGCGCCGGGCTTGCTCGACATGAAAGAAGTGCCCGGTTTGTAGTTGTAGTATTTCGAATAATTCGAGATCCAGACGATCATTTCATTATGCATGTTTTCGTCGGGGCCTAAATAGATGTATTCGGGTTTTTGATAATAATCGACAATAT
>JAGOLG010000111.1 GCA_017994195.1 Rhabdochlamydiaceae bacterium | reverse complement strand
GTCTTAGCTGCTACACTGATTCCTCAACATACCTGGCACCTTTATTTAGCGATCTTTCTAGGATGTTATTTTTCGGCCTGGATTGCTTATTGGTGCGGCCGGCTCGTAGGAAGCAGGCTCTCTCGCTTTGGCTGGTTTCAAAGATTTTTTCCGGCAGAGAGGATAGAAAAAATCCAAAAATTTTACAACCGACATGGTCTATGGACTCTTATCTTGGGGCGGTTTATCCCTTTTGGTGTCAGAAACTGCATTTTTATGTCGTCCGGCATCAGCAAAGTTCCTTTTTTCAGGTTTGCATTGCAAGATTTACCCGCTTGTTTGATTTGGACATCCCTTTCATTCTACCTTTTTTACAGCCTCGGAAAAAATTTTCATACCCTGCTGACTCACCTAAAAATAGTAAATGTTATTATTTTCTTAGCTTTCGGTGTGACGGTAATTACCCTTCTTTGGTATAAGCGAAGGAAAAAAACCGCAGTGGAAAACTTGTAAGGTCCATGTTTAACTTATCAAATAGCTTATCCCTCTTGAGGGCGCCTTTAGCACTTGTTTTTTTGGTCGAGAGTCCGACACTTCGTTTAATGGCTATTCTTTTAGCTATGCTAACTGATAGCATTGACGGTTATTTAGCTCGCAGATCAAAAACCACTTCGAGATTTGGGGCTGTCTTAGATCCTGCCATGGACAAGTTTTTTGTCTTTTTTGCACTTGCAGTCTTATTTTCAGAAGGCAGAATCGAAATCTGGGAAGCGCTTATGATGGTCTCGCGCGACTTTGCGCTGTGTCTCTTTGGGCTCTATTTAAGCCTTTCGGGACTTTGGCAAACGTATGAGTTTAGAGCTATTCGATGGGGCAAAATCACAACAGCGCTTCAATTTTTTGTACTGGTTGGATTGACATTCGGATATACGATGCCAAACTACCTGTACTATTCATTCGTCGCTTTTGCTTTATTTGGACTGTATGAACTCTTTCAGTTCAAAAAGCATTCTTCTCAGGCATAACAGTCTTCCACGACGCAATCGGAATTGCAAGCGGCACATCCGCTTCTTGTAGAATCGCTTGAAGCTCAAGTAAAACCCGGTGTTGGAATTTGTTAAAAGCTTCTTGATCGGTGATTGTTGAGTAAGCTTCTATCTCAATTTCGCATGCATATTCTCCAAACGACTTAAGAAAGACATGCACGGGGTAATGGGTATCGATTTGAGGTGTTTTCAAAAGATGGTCTTTCATTTTTTCAACGATTTCAGAAACTTTGTTGATATTTTCAAAACCAATTTTCAAAACTTGTTTAATACGTCGATGACTCATCCGCGAGATGTTGATCAGGAGCATGGTAGAAAAGAAATTATTAGGAAGATAGACGGGCCTCTTTTCTTTATCTCGGATGGATGTCCGAAACCAGCCGATCTCTTCGATATGCCCTTCAAGGTTTTTTTCAGGCAGATAGATTTGATCTCCAATAATGAAAGGTCTTGTGATGTGGAGCATAATCCCGCTGCAAAAGTTAGCCATCACGTCTTTACCGGCAAAACCAATGGATGCAGCTCCAATACTTCCAAAAGCAAGAAGAGGTGCAATATTAACGCCAAATATCTGCAGAATAATAAGACCCGATAAAACTCCAACGGCCACCGTTGCAAGCTTGCCCACCATATGAACAGTGGTAGAATCTACCCTTTTGACCTTTTGCGCTAAAAATGAAAGTTCTACTTCTTTTTTCCAGCGATAAAAAATCCATGTAATGGTTCCAATGACCGCTGTTTTTCGAATAGCATCTAAATATTTTACTGCGATTGAGAAGCTAATGTGCTCACTAGCGACATCAATCAAATAGACAGCCCCTAAAACCCAAATCAGAACCGAGAGAGGAAGGCGGAATATTTTCCCAAGTCGCGTTTTCCACCCATGCCTATTCTTCTTCTCTGCATGCTTGATGGCTATTTTGACCCCATATTGAATGATTAAAAGAGCGCCAATTCCTAATAAACCTTCAACCCACCAAAAATATTTTGAATCCATGCCCCTATTATAGCAAAAATGAGTAAGAAATTCTACTATTCTCTGAGCGATATACGCCTAACAGAGGCTACGTTAGGCTGGTTGGTCCTTAGGCTACGCCAAAACTGATGGACAATATAATGAACGAGTGCAGAAATCCTATCGGGCTTACTTGCAGCCCACTGAGCTACACTATCTTCAACCTCGACGGTCGCAACTGCTTGACCGCCTATTTGTATCAGAATCTTCGACGCCCCAACGGGATGGTCTCCTATAACGATACTTGCAATTTTTAGTTTCTTATTTGGAATATAATGCATCGTCCCGCTAACCCCTAACATTCTATTAAAAAAACCATCTCTCTTACGTCGACTATTACAGATGTATTCTAGATACTTATTTATTACCTTCTTCGTTTCGTTAAGAATATACGCGACATTCTCCGTTGCAACCTCATGGGCTTGAAAGAGTCCGTATCTACCCGAAATGGTCTGATCGGGTTGTAAATAAGAGGGCTTAGCATCCATTTTAAGTATCATCTGATCGACAAGGGTCTCTTGAAGAGAGTTCAGAGCAAATGCAGCTTTTCTTTTTACATCTCCCACTTTCTTAGATGAGAAAATGGCATTTACAACATGATAAACTTGATTGATTGTTAAAACACCTTTCTCACCTTGATGAATACTTGTCACACCTTGGCAATTCCACGAATATCGAGCTCCTCCTGCATCTCCATTTAAAGTAATGCTATGAGCTGAATCAGAGTTTTTTACATAGATGGAAGCTGTTTTGGGGGTTCTATAAAACAGAGCATAAAAATTTCCATCGATATGATAATTGAATTGCACGCCTTCCCCATTTGAAGATTCAAGTGTTAATGGAGCAGGTGTTAAGTTTTGATCCGGAACAAATAAAATCTTGAAATTAGAACGCAAAGGGGCTGGCGGATCTTTTTCTCCGTCTAAAAAAGTTGTCGCTAAAATGAACCGATCCAAAGCCTTAAAGAATATTTTTCCCCTTTCGAAAGGAAAGCAATGCTTTGGGACAAGAATGAGATTTTTGTGGATCAGCAATGCAGAACCATTGACTTGTCCATCTTCGGTAAAAATACAGCCAACAGAATTTGCAATGTTCGCAATGAGTGTCTGCCTCTCTGCTGTTAAAGTTGTTAGGTACTGATTATAAACTACTCGATCCGTGTGATTCTGTAGAGATGTCGTTTGTGCCATTGTCGTCCTCGCAATTGTTAAGAAAAATCGAAGTATCTTATTGAACGAAGATATTCTTTCAAAGCAGGAATAACTAGGGGAGCCAGCCTGCAAAACTTTTGAGTGTTTTTGAAGGCACCAGAGTTTTGCAAGCTGGCTCTTAATCGGGATGATTTGGTATAAGAATAAAATTTACATTTAATGAGGTTATTCATGGATTACGTGCGGGAATCAATTTTTGCGGGAGCTCTGAGATCCTTTTGTAAATCAATCGCAACAATCCTTGGAGTTGCGCTAGGAGTTGGTTTTGTGCTAATTGGAGTCGGAATCTTGGTCGGCCCTAATATGATGCCCCCTCAATCCCAACCTATGATCATGCCTGATGCTGAAGGAAACCGCACGATGCTTCCAGGAAGCGCCCCTGTTGTTCTCAAGATCGACCTCCGTGGTGTGATAGGGATGGGAGATCTAACCGGTGATAAAATTGAAAAT
>JAGOLG010000110.1 GCA_017994195.1 Rhabdochlamydiaceae bacterium | reverse complement strand
GTATCTACGTACCAGCGGCTATTATCCCACATGGTGTAGAGAAAGAGATATTCTTGATTGATGCGGCTATGGCCTGCATTTTGCTTTTCGTGGATATAGGTAAAGGTATATGCGGCGCCTGTTCCAACACGAGTGTTTCTGCTTGTTTTTCCATCAAAGCCTAGAATGATACCGCCTGTTGTAGGGTTGAAGGCAGGAGTTTGATGCTGCTTCTTTTGATATGCGAACGCGCCCAGAAGAGTTCCCCAGAGTTCGTAAGGGTGCTGCTCCTTGATTTGGGAAGGCGGTGCTTTGACGACGTTGCGAGAACTCCATGCTAACATTTCCTCGGATGGAATATCTAAAACAGTGACTGCTTGGGTGGTTTGCTTAGCTTCCATATGTCTAATGTGTCTTGCGTTCCGAGAATGGTTGGAGAGCAGGCTATCAACGTAGAACATGTTATTATCTGCCGTGAAGACGGAAAAGGCGTTGCGAGTGGGAGCCGCGCTTTCTAAAGCATGAGCGAGCGTTCCATCAAAATTGGCAGGAGCAAAATAAAAAGCATCAGAGGGAGCATTTTTATTGATGTAGTTTGCAAAGGTGCGGTTATTTCCACTGAGCTCAGAGGTGGGAATCTCGGTAGCTTCGATGCTGCAAGAAATAAAAAGCAGCGGTAGGAAAGCATATTTTCTTATGAAGTCACTGTGTTGCATACAAACCTTATTGTTGTCGATTTTAATTTTATAACTAACAAACTATACATTTTATAACAATAACTAAGTTAGAAATTTTAATTTAGTTCTACAGAAACGATATGAGATTGGCATATCGAGCCAAATTCTCCTTAATATGCAAGGGATGTTGTTGGATATCTACGTTTGTGAGGCTGGATGATGAACTCCAGTTCAGCTAGATCTCTTAAAGTTTATTTTTTTTTCATAACCAATCAAAAGATTCTATTCAAATCAAAGAGTTGATAGATTAACAAGATGATTGCAACTCTTTCACACTTTCAAGTCATGCGTCCGGAACACGAACTCGATCAAGAAGCCATTCTAGACTGGGTGGCAGCTGCCCATGCACGATCTGCTCAAGAACCCTCTGTCGGCGTATCGGTGCTCTCTCTCTTAAGAAAGATAGGTTTAGGAAAAGGTAAGATTGCCCGCCGCGGCGTATGCGTGGCAGATTGTTTACATAGAAAATGGGATGAAATGGAGGTTTACTCCACCGGCGTTAAAAAATCAGGCGCAGGGCTCGGAGTTAGAATGACCGTCTTCGATCGTATTGCAACAGACGTTTTAACCCGTTTCTATCCTGTCGGCGCCAAACTTCCCTCCCACCTCATCCATGTCACCTGCACAGGATATACCGCGCCCAGCCCCGCGCAAAAACTCGTCGCTTATCGCAATGCCGGCCCATCTACCACAGTGACACACGCCTACCATATGGGCTGTTATGCTGCGATTCCTGCGATTAGGATTGCTCTGGGTTCTCCGGCCGACTCTGATATCGTGCATACTGAGATTTGCAGCCTGCACATGAACCCCTCGTTTCACTCGATCGATCAACTCGTTGTACAGTCCCTCTTTGGCGACGGATTTATTAAATACAAAGTTTCGCACGAAAAAGAGGCAGGCTTTCAGGTGCTCGCTCTACATGAAGAGATCGTGCCGGATTCGACAGACGTCATGACTTGGATTTGCGATGACTGGGGCATGAAAATGACCCTATCCAAAGAGATCCCAGTGCTGATTGTGAAAGCTCTCCCTGGTTTTGTCGCTGAACTTTTAAGAAAAGCAGATGTCGCCCCAGAGGAAAACCTATACTTTGCCATCCATCCAGGCGGCCCTAAAATTATCGAACAAGTCTCTTCCCTTATGAAGCTAGAGCCGTGGCAATTTTCCCACAGCACCCAGGTGCTGCACAAATACGGAAACATGTCTTCTGCCACGCTTCCTCATATTTGGAACGACATGTGGAACGATGCAAACGTCCCAACCGGTGCTAAAATCATCAGCCTGGCTTTTGGCCCCGGGCTGACCCTTGCAGGAGCTGTCCTAGAGTGCAATCGTTAATTTTTATCCCTTTTGTTCTACAGATGGTAGTCATCTTTTTAGACGAGATCGTCTTTCACATCAAACGAGACCTCCCTAAATGGGAACGAATCGGCCACCCTCTTGATACCCTCACGGTGATCGCCTGCTTTGCCTTTGTTTTTTGGGTTCCGTTCGACCGCTCTATGATTGCCTGGTATATTGCGCTCGCCCTCTTTTCCACTTTTTTTGTGACTAAAGATGAATTCGTCCATAAAGAGCATTGCCCTGCAGCCGAGCAATGGCTGCACTCTATTCTCTTTGTGAACCATTCGGTGGTATTAAGCGTGCTCGGACTGATCTGGCCGCACCTGCACGAAATTCAAATATTTTCTTTTCTTCCCTCTCCTAAAATATTAAATTTTTTAGTTATCTCCCAACTTGTTGGTGCTAGTTGTTTTTGTCTTTATCAAATTGTTTATTGGAATTTTATTCGAAAAAAGATTATTAATTGATAATTACTAGATTATTTAATATAATGTTCGCATGTCAATTAAAGTTCATTTAAAAGATCCTATTTTACATACTATCTTTAAACATCCTGTCACTCTTCCATGTGGGCACACTTTAGATGTTGCTTCTCTCGTTTGGGTCAATGCGTGTCCGCTTGATAGGAAAAAGTTCACTCATCGGTTATGTCCAACCAACCTAATTGTAAAGAATATTATTGAAGAAAAGCGAAAAACTGAATCTTCTACAACAGCTAAAGTTATTCATTATTTTCAGGGCTTTAAATTACGTTTTGTTGCCAAAGGTGAAATCAGCGCCCTATTTTCCCTTCAAGAATGGACAAAAGCGGAAAGAATGTATAGCTGGTTTTATCAAAGTCTTTCTCCTGAAAGTCAAGAGTCTCTTAAAGCTCTTAAAATAGTGAAAGGCGTTTTGGAATGGAATTCCGAAGACCAGTCATATGTTTACACTGTTGCAGATAGTGCAGGAAAAACTATTCGACGCTTCCTAATTTTAGAAGATTGGGCTCAAAACTTTGCAGGTAAATACTTCGATAAGTTAAAGTCGAAGTTTGAAAACAATCAATAACGAATTTTATCACGAGTTAGGCGAAAAATGGTTTGAAGCTTCAAACCATCCTGTTGCCCTTCTGCGCGCAGAAAACCGTTTGCGCAATCCTTGGATCATGAGCCATCTAAAAGCAAAGCAAAAAATTGTCGATCTAGGCTGCGGCGCTGGCTTTCTAACGAATGCCCTCGCAAAAGAAGGCCACTCTGTTACAGGTGTAGATCTCTCAAAAAGTTCGCTGGAAATCGCTCAAAAGTATGACTCAACAAAATCTGTCACTTATCTTGAGGCCGATGCAACATCCTCTACCCTCCCCTCGCATTCTTTTGACGTCGTTTGTGCAATGGACCTCTTAGAACATGTGACCGAGCCTCAAAAAGTCGTTCAGGAAGCCGCAAGGCTCTTAAAAAGCGGAGGGCTCTTCTTTTTTCATACGTTTAATCGGACTTTCTTAAGCTGGCTGCTTGTCATTAAAGGAGTCGACTGGTTTGTTAAAAATGCTCCACCTAACATGCACGTCTATCATCTGTTTATCAAACCCGAGGAGCTTTCGGATTGGTGCAAAGCCTGCAGCTTCAGTGTACAAGAAATGAAAGGAGTAGGTTTAAGCTGGAATCGG
>JAGOLG010000040.1 GCA_017994195.1 Rhabdochlamydiaceae bacterium | reverse complement strand
TACCAATACCGCTACCATCTTGATCTTGGCTTTGCCAAATGATTACAAATCCTCCATATTCGAGCGAGGCAATTGATGGGTATGATTGATAGGATGTTGTATAATTATTGACTTGAAACTCTGTTCCATTTTTGAGGCCAATTATATCGAATATTTGTGCAAAAATACCGTTAAGATCCCCATCTTGTCCCATCCAAGTCACAACAAACCCTAAATTACCAAAATGTGCAACTTGTGCTCTTTCTTGGGAACTTATTGTATAGTTATTGATCTGAAACTCTAGTCCAATTTGTGCTCTGTTAAAATCATACTTCTGTCCGAAAATGCCCCATCCATCTCCATCTTGAGCAAAACTTAACCAAGTAGTTACAAATCCTCCATCCATAAGAGCGGCGATACTTGGATATCCTTGCGTACCTGTTGTATAAGTATTGACTTGAAACTCCGTTCCGTTTGGGACAATACTGGCATCATACATTTGTGCATATGTTCCACCACTATCTCCATCCTGTCCATAGCTCGTCCATGCCACAATAACTTTCTTATTTTTAAGAGCTGTAATACTGGGATCTTGTTGCACATTGAGTGTACGAGTATTGACCAGAAATTCTGCACTATTTTTTAGTCCTGATACGTTATATCTTTGTCCATAAACACCAGTAAAGTCTCCATCTTGGTACTCACTTGTCCAAACAATAATAAACCCTCCATCTTCTAAAGGTGCAACCCTTGGAGAATATTGGTTATTTGTCGTATAGTTATTCACTCTGAACTCTGTGCCAATTCTAATGCTAGTAGCGTCATACCTTTGAGCATAAATGCCACTACCATCCCCATCCTGGCCGTTACTCGTCCAGGCGATCACAAAACCTCCATCATTTAAAGAAGCAGCACAAGGATCAGATTGGCTATTTGTCGTGTTTGAATTAACCCGAAACTCTAATCCGATTTGAATTCCGTTAGCATTATATCTTTTTGCATAAATACCATAACCATCTCCATCTTGGCCATAACTCCTCCATGTAACAAGAAACCCTCCGTCTTTGAGAGGGGCAACATTTGGAGCACTTTGGTCACTCAATACATAATTATTTACCTGAAACTCCATCCCAACTGCTTGCGCTCTCGACAGCTGTGGCAGCAAAGAATACCCCAGTACTGCCAGTAGTGGGCTTCTATGCTGCATGGCAATAAGACCCATGGCAGCTTCTTGAGTTCCTACAGGCATACGTCTTGCACACTCAACTGCTGCTGGAGCAATTGCAAAGAGCCCAAGTGCAACTCCTAGCACCTTTTGAAAAGTTAACCCTTTTTCTGGTCTATTTTGATACTCCTCTTTTGATACTTTTTTGATGGAAGAAAACAACCATCCGTTATCGACGAAATACTTCTTCTTCCCATCTCTTTTTTCGATCCAAGCGCCCTCGCTTTCTTGGCTGAGGATTCGACGCAAGGCTTTTTTAGAGGAAAAGGTTTCGATTTCATCAAGAGTAAAGTGTACGTAACTTTTTTTGCCTTGATGGCAAAGCTTGACGGTGTCTAGTTTTGTTTCTGTGAAAAAAAACTCATGAACTTTTTCAAGTGTAGGAAATTGGTAATCTTTGCCCTGGTGGATAAACTCGTAACCCACTGGAGTAGAATTAAGATTAATTTTTCCTTGCCTGTCGATAATGTTCATCTAAAAACTCCTTGATTTTAGGACATAGATCTTGCGAATTTCGACAAGTGTAATCTTTTGTTGGGATTATTAGTCTATAAAATATTTGTCTAAGAATGAACAGACGACGTTTTGAATATCGTACTAACTTCATTGAGAGGGATTGTATCTTGAAGTCGGAGTCCAGCATCTGCAAATAGGTTTTGGAAACCTTGCAAGGTTCTCTCTTTTCCTTCTGTCATGACAAGCATATTGAGATCCAGCAGAGAGCCGCTGTGGTTTTTTAAGATATTTTCGATGATGTAAAGAGTGGGGCATGAACTTTGGGCTTTTTTTAAGAGTTCTATGCATTTTTGATCTGACCAGTCATGCAAAACTCTTGAGAGTAGCGCACCGTCGGCTTTGAAAGAAGGCCAAGAATCAAAAAAATCAGCTCCTATAAGCTGCATACGGTTTTTTAGAGCGGAGGGTATTTGAACAAGAGAAACGACTCCAGGAAGATCTAGTAGAATTCCTTGAAGATGGGGGTAATTGGAAAGGATTTCAAAGAGCAGCGATCCGCTGGAGCCACCGATGTCTACAATGGTTTTATGGTTATTAAAGTCAATTTTCGAGCAAATCGCTTTGTAGTCGTGCTGAGCATAAATTGAAAGAGCCTCGTGGTAGAGGGCTTTTTTTTCTGGTTCATTTTCAAGGTATTTGAACCATGAGGTTTTGTAGAGGTTTTCAAATGCAGATTTTCCAGTTTGCAAGCTGTATAGAAGGTCTTTCCAAGCAGTAAGATGCTCATCTTTCCAAAGTTTTTGGGCAGGAGCAAGTGATAGAGGATGATGCTTTGTGAGGAGCTCTCCTTTATTAAGTAAGCACCAAACACTAGAAGAGCATTCGATGTACTGCATTTCAGCCAGAGCATTTAGGAGTTTTTCAGTGGAAGAGACGGGGAGGGAAAGTTTTTCGGATAGAGTTGAAGTTGTGGAAGGTAAAAAATCAAAAAGTTTGAGCTGGCACGCTGCATCAAGGGTGTAGAATTTCCAGAAGGAGACAAGCTCTGCAGAAACGGCATGGAACGGATCATCCATCCTTCCCCTTAAAATGTTAATCTCTTCTCCTTTTTCATTGATGAGTAGGAGTGTTCCATCGTGTTTTTCAACACGTGCAACACCATTATAAAATGATTCGATGCTGCTATAACGAGTGGAATATTGTGGAGCCCCTTGTTGATCGATGTGGAACCATCCTTTCTCATCTCGCGCTTTTGCGAAACCCTTATGAAAACAATCGAGGTCTAGAAATTTTTTTCCATGTAAAGGCTTGCCATTAAAATCGATATGAGTGCTCATTCCTGCATCATCAAGAACTACCGCATATCCATCCCGGAAGTCGCCTACATATTTGAATGAGTGTAAATAAGCTCTACCGCCCTTCTGATCAACATGAAAAAATCGTCCATGAAAATCTTTTACAGCACAGTAATTTTGTTGAAAGTTTCCACACCAAGCAAACCTATGGTCATAAAGCGGTCTCCCATCTGGCAAAATATGATACCAACCAGAGGGAGATTGAACGGCAGCTTTGCCGTAATAGAATCCAAAAGTTCTTAAAAAACGGTGTGGATAGGCGTCATTTCCTAAAGAGTTAATGTGATATGCACCGGACAAATCTAAGACAGGAGCAAGACCTGGATCATGAAATTTGAGGACAGAGGTAAACCGGGCATCGTAGACGGGGCTGCCATCTAAAGTGTGATGCGTTTGATCAACAGCGATTTCAAACGATTGCCAAGACATTTTTCTTTCTCATGTTGCATTTTTTACAGACAGAATGTTTGAGGTAATTTTGTTTTAAATCTTGGTAAGCACTCCCTGTCCAAATATCTTCGATTGAAGTCGTGTTTAGATTGCCAAAATCTCCTAGCTTAAGACGCTCTTCGTTTGGAGCGCAGCAGGGATTGAAACGTCCTTCCGAGGAGACCCAAGCTTCTTGATCAAGAAATGGACAGACTCCATCTGAAATCAACTCTTCAACAGATGATTCATCGAGCGGATAGATATTTTCTAACAGGACTTTTTCTCCATTAGGCAGACGATGATTTTCTGCAGCATTTTGTGCTTGTAGAGCAATTTGATTCCACTTTTTGATAGCATCTTTATCTCTGCGCATATTTTGCTTTCTCATCTCTTCGGTAAATACCCATAGATGGTGTCCTTTGACACGATTGACGCCCATACTTGCTGCCAGCTTAACAACATCCGGCAGTTCTTCAAGTCCAGTCTCTAAGAAAGTCAGCTGAAAAGTGACTCGGCAGAAATTTTCACCTCTTGCTGCAATTTCATCCCGGATTTTGATGAATTCTTTGACATTTTGAAGCCTCTGTTCAAAATTGGAACCTATCATGATCAGTTCGGATGTTTGTTTGGTAGCTCCATTCCATGAAATTTTAACATCCGATCCGATTGGCACAATTTTTTTCGCCCACAAAGTCGCCCCAAATTTTGGAAATGTCCCATTAGTAGTCAGATTCAACTTGACGTTATACTCATGGCATAGGTCGATGATCTCTTCAAAATGTCTATAGAGAAGCGGCTCTCCCATTGTAGAAGGAATAATTTCGCGTAAAGGAGATCCTTTAGATTCTTCAAGCACTTTTCTTATTAATGCAATATCCATTCTTCTACGGGGAAGACCTGCATCTTTTCTTTTGGTCTGGCAAGTGCTGTAGATCGAATGTTCTTCGCACATGATGCAACGAAGATTGCAGTCGTCGGGATTTGTATCAAATGTGATACGCCAAGGTCCTTCTTTGTTAGACATGGGTACACTCCTTTTGTTCGATGAGTTGATTATAGAGATGGGTCACACTTCTGGTGTGCTCTCGAATACAGGGAATTCGTTTATCAGATGATTGAAGATAGCCGCCCTGACTAATTTTATCTTTTAAAACAGGGTCGTGAATGAGTCTTTTCATCTGAGTACTAAGAGCGATTGGGTCCCGATGTTTAAAGAGAAGGCCATTGACTTCATGATGCACGTATTCTTTCATTCCACCGTAATCGGCAGTTATAACAGGGACTTGCGCTTCTAAAGCTTCGTGAATGACAAGAGGTGAATTTTCACCCCAAATAGAGGGGACTACAATCGCATCGATATGATTAAAAACATCTCCTACGATATCATTATTTCTGTAGCCTCCCATCCAATGAATTTTTCTTTCAATTGCGGGACCCAAAGTCTTGACATAAGCTTTAAGTGATTGTGTGAAAGGAGAAAGAGGCGATCCCCAGATTTTCAGTTGAGCTTTTTCATAAACTTGACTAAATGCCTGGATGAGATGAAGAATGCCTTTTGCCTGCTTATGTGTTCCAATGTAACCGAATGTGAAATCATTTTCTTTTTCACGTCTTCTTCCTTGAAGCCGATCGCGATGAAAACCGTAATCTAAATAGATAATTTTTTCAGGTTTGATATGAAAATCACTTGTGAAACGATCCATTAAGTATTTTGAAGGAGCAATGTATAGATCGACAAGGCAGCTCATTTCTCTTACTTGATCCATGCGTCTACCCACCCAATCTGTCCAATATTGAATGTCAATGTCCCTCTCTTGCTGCCCAAAGTATCGCCAGTAACACTGCTTGGCGCACTTTTGATTTTCCTGAGAATCGCACACAGGATATAAATTTTCGGTTTTTGAGTTGATTCCTTGTAGAAATTGCCCACGAGGACACATCAGCCAAAAATCATGCAACGTAAAGACAATCGGGATGTTCTTTTTATAAGCCTGTAGCACAAGGGATGTAGAAAGATGGTTGAGGTGTCCGATATGGACCACATCAGGTTGAAATAATTCCAGGACATCTCTAAAAGCTTCATCGACTCTCGGGTGCTGATATCCGTCTTTTGAATGAGCCATGTTGATAAGGCAGACTTTAATCGCATTTTCTAGGGGATCTGCTTCCCATTCGACTGAATATTCTTGTTTGTAGGCATCTTCTTGTCTGGTAAAGACAGTAACTTCATGACCTTGATGAATGAGCTCGTGGCATAACATCTGCGAATAGACTTCGGAGCCAGCATTATAACGGTAAGGATATCCATGAATGACTTTTAGAATTTTCATCTTACCTCTTCTTGTTGGATAGAGAATCCGTCTAAATAATTTGGAATTTGAGGAGATGTTTTAAAGAAATAAGATTTTAACAAAGCGATGATAATGTCATGACTAATCATCAGACAAGGAAACCGCTCAATTGTTTTCAAATAGTCGATAAAAAGGCGCCCTCCTTCCTCGAGATTTCTCATTCCTGGAAAAGGCTCTGAGTAAAAAATCTTGGCTGCAATTTCATTGATAGGATTTTCAAGAAAATATCGACCTGCAACTTCTGGCTCATCAATAAAAATGCCTGGATTTCCTAAAAGGCTTGAAAATTGTATCGGAATATTTTGTCCTGCCCCCTTTAAGAAGTGCTGGGAGGTTTCTGCACATCTAACGATCGGACTTGAATGAATTTCACCCCACTCGATTTTTCTCAACCTTTCACCCATTTTTTCTGAGTCTTGCTTTCCTTGCTCTGTTAAACAGACGTCATGACCAAAAGTACCGGGACTAATAGGATATCTCTCACCATGTCTGATAATAAGAACCTGCTTTCCTTGATCGAAAGGATAGTTATAATACCACATGCGCTCCCTGCAGCTCTGAAAGAAAATGTAGCCGAAATTGGTGAATCAAACGGATCATGCCTTCCTCAATGGAAACACAGGCGTCCCATCCTAACAGCTCTTTAGCTCTAGAAGGATCACCGTAAAAGCAAGAGACATCAAATGAGCGAGAAGGTCCTTCAACAATTGATATGGGAAATTCGCTTGCTCTTTGTGCAATAGCAGCTACTTGTTCGAGTGTGACGCCAATACCACGTGTAAAATGAATCGGATAAAAAGATGTTTTTCTAGCTGAAATTAATAGAATAAGAGAGATTAGACCCTGGACGACATCATCGAGATAAGTAAAATCGAAGGAGTTTTCTCTTCCATCAACACGGATTGTGGTGCCTAAGGCTGATGCCCTGCAAAAAGCAGGAATCACACGATCCGGATGATCATGAATGCTTCCATAGACATTGGAGAAACGAACAATAGTAGCCACGAGACCTCTTTGCTGAGCCTCTTCTATTTTCTTCTCCGCAGCAAACTTAGATTCCCCGTAAATATTTACAGGCTTTAACGGAGTCGATTCTTTCACAGGGAGTTCTTTTTGTTCCCCATAGACTTCACGACTGCTGGCGTAGATAATCCAAGGCTCTTTTTCTGATTGGGCAGAAGCTTGTACGATGTTTTCGGTTCCTTCGACATTTGTTTTCCAACAAAGCTGCGGCTTTTTTTCTCCATCAATAACACGTGAGACCGCCGCCAAATGAACAATCCCATCCACTTGAGAGACTTTTGAAAAAACATCATCGCCATCCAAAATGTCTCCGAAATTTGGGTCTTCTTGATCATATTTGAGATCAAGTCCTAAAACTTCAATTCCAATGTTAGCGAGACTTCTTGCAAGCGAAGAACCAATTAGCCCTTTAGAGCCTGTAATTAAAATTTTCATGCAACTGATTTTCTTGAAATGACGGAATTAAAATCCACCTTTTAATCCATCTTTCCAGCACCAAAAGGTTTAATAATGGTCTGGAGTAGTTGCCTTGATGAGAATCATGAAGCGAGATGAGTTTTAAGACGCCTTCTTTTGAAATCATGTCTAATTTATATAAATCTCCTTCCAAAAGTCTTGAAACCATCCATTCTTTTAAAGGCCCACGAAACCATTCATTCAGAGGGACCCCAAAGCCCATTTTTTTTCTTTCTAAAATAGTTCTTGGAAGATGGTTTTCCATTGCTTCTCTTAATATCTCTTTTCCTTTTTGACGATTGCCTATGAGTAATCGAATCGGGCATCCGAGTGCAAAATTTGTAACAGGAGGCGTAAGAAAAGGGCACCTAGATTCCAAACTGACCCCCATGCAGGCTCTATCGACTTTCATCAAAATGTCATCTGTTAAGTATGAGTTTATATCAATCCAAGAACGATTTCTTGGGTCTTCTATTTTATAAGATTTCATCGGAAATATGTTGTGGTTGCAACCTATTAACTCCATGACATTCGAAGATGTGGCTGAAAAAGTCTCTAGGTATTCATCTAAGCTTCCTTCAAAAAAGTATCGTTCGTAGCCATGAAAGAATTCATCAGCTCCATCGCCCGTTAAAACAACATCAACCTTTTCCTTAGCAAATTGTGCAAGACAGTAGGTTGGTACCATCGATTCATCACCAAAAGGTTCGTCATATAAATCAACGATAGAATCAAAATGGGTTCTAAAATAATCTGACGTACATTCTATTGAAAAATGATTCAGGCCGAGTGCTTTGGCAGCCTCAGATGTGAATTGCTCTTCTGAATGTGAGCTCTCCTTCCAATGCAGGGAAAAAATAGGAGCATTTGAATCTTCTCTGGAAAGAAAGTAGGCAATCGTTGTGGAATCAAGACCACCGCTTAAGAAAGCTCCAATGGGTCGATCTGCAATGAGGCAGCTTTTAACAGAATACTTTAAAAGATTATAGAGCTCTTGAGGCTGAGCATCTGTATTTACATTCTGAAAACTGGGCGTGAAATATCGGCTGATTTTGATATCACCATTCTGAAACTTTAAAAATGAGCCTTGCTCAAGTTTGTGAATATGCTTCCAACCTGTTCTTGGATGGGGAAGATAGCTATTTTTAAGAAAAACCCGTAAATCTTCTCGTTCAACATCCCAAAGAACGTGAGGCCATGGATCAAATGCCTTAATTTCTGACGCAAATGTCAGACTTTCTTGATCAAACGTATAATAAAGAGGTTTTTCACCCCATCGATCTCTTGCTAAGATCAGGGTTCGGCTATATTTGTCCCAGAGCCCAAAAGCAAACATTCCTTCTATCTCTTGAATAATGGACTCTCCGAATTCAACAAGGGCTTTTAACAACACCTCCGTATCGGAATCTGTTTGAAAAACATATCCATAGGTTTGAAGACGATTCTTGATCGATTGCTTATTATAAATTTCTCCATTAAAAACAATTGTAAAACCTTGATAAGACATAGGTTGCAACCCAAGTTCTAAGTCTTGAATTGCAAGGCGAGTAGCCCCTAAGGCAATGCCATGATCGATGAAAACTCTTCGTTGATCAGGCCCTCTTTGACGCAGCTTAAGACAGCTCTTAGTTGTATACTCTTGAAGAGTCGGTTTATCATAGATCTGCCCAACAAATCCTATTATCCCGCACATGAAGCCTCCAAAAGATGTCTTTGCAAGATCTCTCGGTCAAGAGGCTTATACTTTTTCATTTTAAAACGGAGAAGATCTAGATCATCTATTTGGCTTTTCTTATCGTGATTGTGGATATTGCCTGCATGCAGCCTGTAAACATAAAGAGGCGTATCGATGAAGACGACATGTTTTGGATCGGCTAAAAGCTCCAACATGGGATAAATGAATGCGCTATCTCCCGATGCATGTATGAATTCACCGTTGGGACGCCTAAACCCCAAAGGATCGATATAATCCCAAAGCCATCGTCTAAAGGTCCTTAAATGAAAGCATCTAAAGCCATCCTCTCTGAATGTTCGGTTTTTCCATACATCAAAAGAATATTCTGTATTCACTGTTTTCTTATCAAAAAAATAATCAGGCATATGATCTTGATATGGCCTAAAATCAAGCAAAATATTTCCATAAGTCATCACGACATCCGGATTTTTGTAAGCTTCAGCCACCGTCTGTAAAGCATGTGGCAGAAGATAGTCATCCCCGTCCAAAAGGCAGACGATAGAGTTCTTGTCTTGAATAAGAGGAATGCCCTTTGAAAGAGAGCCGATCTGATAATGTCTTTCTTTAAGCTTTATCAAGGTTCCATTTACTGTTTGAAGCAGCTTCATCAGGCTCTCTCTTTCTTCATGGGAATAATCAGAAGAATCATCAACATAAATAGTCGAAATATTAAAAGAGCCCAGCTGTGCTTGGATAGACTGAATGCAAGATTTTGCATATGACAGAGCTTTTCGACCAGTAATGACGAAGATAAAGTTTGTCATTGCTAAATTTTAAAAGATCAAATTTATTAAATGCTACAAAGGATTTTTGCGAGCGTATTCTAAAGCTTCAGATATTTGTCGATGCCAAGGGCGATGCCTTTGGCAATTTTTTCAAGATACTTCTTATCACGCAGGTTTGTGCGCTCTTCCTGATTAGTCATGAAGCCTCCTTCGACGAGGATGGCAGGCATCGAAGTTTCTCGGATGACATGAAAGTTGCCGCTCTTGACCCCACGGGAGTGTGCAGTTGTACAGCTGATGAGCTCGCCAAGAACTGAGCTTGCAAGTTTATGCGATTCTTTGATCCGTTTTGCATCGCTTCCTCTATGATAGAAGACCTCAATGCCATGTGCTTCTATAGAAGGAGATGAATTGTAGTGAATGCTGGCAAAGAGAACTGCTTTTGTTTTATTGGCAATTGAGACGCGTCTATGAAGAGGTATAAACACATCTTTACTGCGGGTCATAATCACTCGATATCCCATTTCTTCCAAATACTTTCTTACGAGAAGAGTTGTCATGAGGGTAAGACGTTTTTCCATGAAATAATGGACTTTGGCGCCTTCATCGTCACCCCCATGACCTGGATCTAAAATAATGAGCGGTTTGGCATGTTGAGGAAGAGAAACTTTATATGTGCGCAGGGGTTTGTAGCCATACGTGGGCTGCACGGCAGAGAGAGAAAAACAAAAGAGTAAACAAACTAGAAGCCTTAGCATTTACATCAACCCCCGCAAGCGTCTTTGGCAACTTCACGATCATCGAAATAAATCGTACGATGCGCAAACGTTTGTGTTGTTTCGTGCCCTTTGCCCGCTATCAGCACGATATCTTTGGGGGTTGCAATTTGAATGGCCTTCGCAATGGCTTTTTGCCTATCAAGCTCGACAATTGTCTTTTGAGGCTCTTCACATCCTTCCAAAACCTGTCTTGCAATCTCTATGGGGTTTTCACTCCGCGGATTATCGGAGGTCAGAATCGAAATATCAGAGAGCTTTTCTGCAATAAGACCCATCAGAGGTCTTTTTTTTGCATCTCGATCTCCTCCGCATCCAAAAACGGTGATCAGACGTCCTTTCTTAAATTCTTGGAGCGTTTTGAGCGCTTTTTCTAATGCATCGGGTGTATGGGAGAAGTCGACAAAAACTTGGAGTTTTCTTCGATTGGAAACACGCTCAAGCCTGCCGGGTACACCTGCAAAGGTTTTCATCGCTTTGCAAATATCTGATAGTGTCATTCCTCGAATCAACGCAACAGAGGCAGCCGCTAAGATATTATAAACATTAAACCTGCCGATGAGCTGTGTTTTAAGAAGTTGTATTTGACCTTTATAATGAATATTAAATTGCATCGACTTCGGCGACATTTTAAGATCGCTGGCCCTGAGATCTGCAAAAGATGTTAGCCCGTATGTCAGAAGATGTGCCTGGCACTTTCTCATCATGACAGATGAGACAGGATCGTCAATATTTATTACTGCCCATGCAGAGGGATCAAGAGCTCTGAACAAAAGAGCTTTGGCTTCGGCATATGCTTCCATCGTTTCATGGTAGTCAAGATGATCCTGCGTCAAGTTTGTGAAGACCCCTATTTTGTAATCGATTCCCTGTATTCTGTGTTGAGCAAGAGCATGAGATGTTACTTCCATGATAGCCGTCTTGGCCCTTGCCTGGACCATCTCAGAAAAAAGCCCCATCAAAGTGAGAAAATCGGGCGTCGTATGCGTCGGCGAAAAAACTTTTTTACCTGTCATCCATGAAACGGTTCCGATCAGGCCGCATATTTCATCTTGTTTTTCTAGAAGATATTTAATAAGAAAAGTCGTTGTGGTTTTCCCGTTCGTTCCAGTAACTCCTATCATGCTCAGCTTTTTGACGGGGTCTTTGTAAAATCGCTCTGCCAAGATGAGTTCTAATGAAGCAGGATCAGAATGAATGACTTGCGTTACTTCGGTTATGAAAGGATCATACGTATCAGTTAATATAGCCGATGCACCTGCTTCGATGATTTCTGGAATAAATTTAGTGCCGTCAAATGTTTTGCCCCGTTTGACAATGAATAAAAATCCGGGGGCCACACTCTTGGAGTTGGCTGAAAGGCCTGTAATATCGACATCCTTGGTTCCTCGGATTACAGCCGATTCTATATCTTTGAACAGGACTTTCAACTTCATTTTTAATGATTCCACTGTAGATAGAGTTTGTTCAGATCGTTAATTTCTTTCAACCATACATCATTATTAGGATCATCCGGAGGGATTCCAAGATATTGGAGCGCCCTAAGTCCTAGCTTACTAAAACAAGGGGCTGCACAAATACCCGCCATTTGATTCTTTCCCACACCGGGAATGTATTTATAAGCAGGATCATCGATCACGATAGATAAGACAAAGCGGGGATTGATAGCCGGTGCAAATCCAATAAAAGTTGAGATGTGATCTTTTTTTGAATAGACGCCCTTTATCACCTTTTCTGTCGTCCCGGTCTTTCCAGCTTCGGTATACCCCGGAATATCAGCTCGACTCGATGTTCCCCCTTTTTTTGTATCAAAACGCATGGCCCTGATTGTTTGATCGACAATTTCTTTCTCAAGAAGCCTCTCTGAAGGCTCTTTTAAATGTTCAAAAAGAATCGTGCCATCATGACTGACGATTTTCTTAATGAGGGTCGGTTTCACATTGAGTCCGCCATTTGCAAAAATACCGTAAGCACGCACCATTTGAAGGGCGCTAGCCATGATACTGTGCCCCATTGCCATTGAAAAAGGAGCCCCTTTGGACCAAACAGGCCGGCCGTTTGCATATTTCATGCCATGTCTTGGCAAAAATCCGGAACCTTCTGCAGGAAGTTCGATTCCGGTTTTAATGCCAAATCCAAAAATTTTTTCAAGAGCGTCTAGGTACCATTTTTCGCCGAGATTTTCGATGACACGCTCTACAAGTGTTGCCATATAGACGTTTGAGGATTTTTGCATTCCCATTTCAAAATTTAAATACTTGTGAAAATGGGTATCTTTTAGCGGCTTCCCTCTTCCCTTAAAATTGCGTGTCGCAGTTTTAATTTTTTCATCGAGAGAAAAAAGAGGTGGCTTTCCAAGGCGCTTCATTTCAAGATTGGCTTTAAGGGCAATGGCAACCGTTATCGATTTTATGGTCGAGCCTGGTTCAAAAGGAACAGTAATCCCATTTATAATAGTAGCTTGTTGTTTGACAGGATCATTGAAATACTCTTGATATTTTGCCGGCTCAAAGAATGGGTATTGGGCCCACGCGATAATTTCTCCCGTATAAGGATCCATCATGATGGCCCAGCCGCTTCTTGCTTCAGCTTTGATGACAGCTTGTTTGATTTCTTCTTCGGCGATTGCTTGCAAATGACGGTCAATAGTGAGATAGACGTCCGCGCCATGCTTTGGCTCTTTGATCACCTGGCCCATATCAAGCGGTTGTCTTGGAGACCTGAGAATGACCCTGCGGCCATCTTCCCCTTTTAAGAAACGATTGAACGAATGCTCCAAACCGCCTGTTGGAGTACATTCTTTTGAAAGCACATCCCGCTCCGAACGAACCGTATGTAAAACCTGACCCAAAAGTTTTCCAAAAGGATAGGATCTTTTATAGTCTTGAATGAAAAAAAGCGCGTTGCGTGGGATTTTGTGGGATTTGGCGTAAGGAATCCACCATTTCAAGATTAACTCTCTCATTTCTGGCGTTAGCCAAAGAATCATTTTGCGGCTGCGGCTTTTTTTTCCAAGCTGGGCTTTAAGTTTTAAAGATTCATTAGCGGAAATTCCCGTGATTTGCTTAAGAGTTTCTATAATCTTGTCATGGTGCATCAAGTTAATAACAACCGGATCTGCATAAAGATGGTAGCGAGGAACATCCATGACAAGAGGATGAGGATTTTCTGGATGCCCTTTCCGAAGAGTCGTATTGGAATAAAAAACACCCCGCTGATAAGGTTCAACAACACCTAGGCGGTGCTGCTTGTTTGCAACACGTTTCCATTTGTCTCCATCGATAATTTGAATTTTATAAAATTGTAAAATCAAAAGCGCGAAGAGAAAAAAAAGAGAAACCGCAATAACGATGAGACGTTTAAGATCTCTTAGGGATTTTTGTTGCATAATTCATTAAATTTAAAGAGCGCTGGCTCCAACAACAACAGTACTTTTAGACTTTGTTGCATGTGCTATATCTTCCGATGAAGGCCATTGTAATGCGAGACCTTCTTTTACTGTAAGCACATCTTGCAGATAAGGAAAACTTAAATGCGCATACTGAGGATTTTTTGCCATCTGAAGAAGATGATCAGGGCTTTCAAAACAAACTATTTGATATTGCAGTCCAGCATTTTCTTGATTAATTTTCTCAATTTCCTTCGCGATTTTGGGAAGGCGCATCTTCAGCTCGGTGCATTTATTATGCTCGCTTAAGTAAGAATAGAGAGCAAACCCTGCAAACGAGACGCATAAAAAAAATCGGAAGAAGAAAGTCGCAAGGTTTTTCATATCTTTTCAGCAAATCTCATTTTTGCACTGCGGGATCGGGGGTTATTCCTGATCTCTTCAAGAGATGCAGTCCACGGTTTTTTTGTAAGAATCTTTAAAAATCCGTGACCATGTTTATCTTTAGGACGGTAGCAAGCATCGCGGAGCAGATTTTTAACAATACGATCTTCTAAACTGTGAAAGCTAATGGCGCCGATACGTCCTAAAGGAGCTAAAAACTTCAGTGCTTTTGAAAGTCCTTTTTCAATTGCTTCAAGTTCACGGTTCACGACAATCCGAAGAGCTTGAAAAATCAGCGTCGCTGGATGCAGTCT
>JAGOLG010000109.1 GCA_017994195.1 Rhabdochlamydiaceae bacterium | reverse complement strand
TACCGGAACAGCAGATTCTTTAGAGAAAGTGAAAACATTGGTTCAGCGCGTTGATACACTCTCTCTATCAGAAGCTCAAATCCAGCAGCTAGGTGAATATACGTTCCTGATTTACAAAATCCAATATGTCCCTGGCTCTCAACTTGTTTTGGCAATGAAAGGGCTTGCGACAGATTTAGAGCATAATAATGCTATCTCCTCGAAAGAAGTCGAAACCATTAATGGAGTGAAGTGGATCAAAGAAACTAACTCTCTTGTATTCACCGGCACCCCTGAGACGCTTCAAAAAATTGAACTTATCTTGAAGAAATTTGATGTTCCTGCGCTCGCACCTAAAGCAGAAGGAGTACAGCCTTCAACCTTCGTCGTTTACACTCCACGTTTTGTTCCCGGCGAAGAACTCATCCAGATTTTAGTAGAGTTTGAGCAAAATCTTATTTCTGCAGGTGTTACAAACCGCGAGCTTTATGATACGATATCTAACCTCAAATGGGTTCCTAGGACGTGCTCGCTGATTATTTCAGGCGATCAAGACTCCATTGCACGTGTACAAGATCTCATTACTCGATTCGACGTACCCTCAGCTGACGCCTCCGCAAACCTGGCCTCCATTGACACGATCCAAAATACCTCGTTTTTGATTTACAAACTCCAATACCATCAAGGAACTGAAATCCTTGCGGCTCTCAAACAAATTGCAACCGACTTAACTCCAGGAACCGCCGTAGGGAATCAAAACCTTCTCAATGCAATTAATTCTCTCCAGTGGATCCGTGTCACAAACTCTCTCTTGGCTTCTGGTGAAGGTGATACGCTGTCCAAACTCCGTGACCTTGTTCAAAACTTAGACGTTCCCTTAAAACAAGTCTTCATTGAAGTTCTCGTCATCGAAACCGAGCTCACTAACACCCAGAACTTTGGGCTGCAATGGGGCGGCAAGATGCAGTACCTGAGCAAATTCGCTGCAGGTACAGGAAACTTCCCACTCAACTCCGCCAACTCCTTCAATTCCTCAACAACTGCGGGTGTAACGACAAACACCTTCCAAGGCCCTCCAAACGGCTTGTCAGGCCCTCCGCCAACTGCAGCTAGCATTCCTTTTGTCAATGGTTTTGATCTTGGCGTGATCGGAGACATTATCATGCATAAGGGACAATCGTTTATCACGCTTGGAAGCCTTGTAAATGCTCTCCAAACAGATACCGATAGCACTGTGATTTTAAACCCAAAAATCATCACTCAAGACAACCAAACATCGACCATCTTTGTTGGGACCAACATTCCATTTATCGGATCGCTCGTTACCACCAACTCTCAAATCCTCTCCTCCTCTTCCAACATCGAATATCGAGACATTGGCTTCAATCTGACCGTAACACCCACCATAGGCAACAGCGACGTTGTCACGCTTGATATCAGCAACGACATCAGCGAAGTGATCAACCAGCCCAGCATTGGACAGACAAACGTCACAGGCACCACAACCCAAATTACTGGGATTACAAGCAGCCATACAGCAATGTCCACCAAGGTGCACGTGCCCGATAAGCACTTTGTTGTCTTGAGCGGCATGATTACCGATACAAAAGCCCGTTTCAAATCCGGAATCCCTTGTCTCGGAGGCCTCCCCGTGATCGGCGCGGCCTTCTCAGAAAATGATCGTATCAATTCTAAAAGTAATATCATCATTTTCATGCGCCCCCATATCGTCAATACCTACGCAGACTATAAAGAAATCACAGACCATCAAGAAACTGTCTATAAAGAACAAGCCGTCCGCCCCGTTCTCAAAGAAGAATTTGACGCTGCTATCGACGTCGTCAAACAAGCCGAAGACGAATAGTTCCCTAATCTGTTATAGTCTTACGCTATGAGATATCTTTTTGTAACGATGATCCTATTAGCGAGCTGCTTCCGTGTGGGTGAAGAGCTTGAGCCTCAAATCAATGTTTCCGTCCAAGATAAATATTTAAAATCTCTTCCCTCGCCGTTCATTCACACTGCTGGACGCGAAGAATGGGAAAAAGAAGAACGGATTGGAATGGGATTTGCCAAAGAGCTCGATCTTTATCAAGCCTTGACCGCGTTTAAAAGAGCCTCTTTTCTATTGCCAAACTCTGATACAACTCACCATACCGAGCTCGATTATGACACCCTGCTTGCTTACTATTTAGGAGGCAAATACCAAGAAACGATTTACACGTTTGACATGACCTCCCTTCGAAGAACGACTCCAGAATTCAGACCCTATCACGATCTCATGGTGACACTCTATGACTCGCACGCCCACTTAAATCAAACAGAGCAAGCCGATGAAATAATCGACTACATGAAAACCTCTTATCCTGATACAGCACAAAAACTGGCTCTGTCAAAAATTTTGATGAAAGGAGATATCCCCGCTCTAGAAAAAGAAGCCCCATCCCATCCTGAAATCCAAAAATTATTAAACGACTACAATGCTGAGAAAAAATCGACTCAGACAGCCCAGCTTCTCAATACGTTCATCCCAGGCGCCGGCTACTTCTACCTTGGACAAACTCAATCCGGTATTACCGCCACCCTCCTCAATGGCCTCTTCATTTGGGCCTCTGTCTATTTCTTTCAGCATGGCAACACCGCTGCCGGCATCATCTTTACAAGCGTAGAGGCCGGCTGGTACTTTGGCGGCATCTATGGAGCGGGACACGAAGCGAAACTCTACAACGAACGGATCTACGAAAAACACGCTACACCCGTCATGAATGAAAACCGGTATTTCCCAATCTTAATGTTAAAATATGGTTTTTAGAATTCTCTTCTTTCTTTGTCCAATTCTTGTATTTGCAATCCCCGGCTACCATCCGCCTTGGGGAAAAGATGCAGACCTTTCCTATCATAAACCCAGCCACTCCCCATCCGCAGATCTTTCGCCTCTTGGCGGTGCCATGGAAAAACTCATCTGGTTCCACCAAAATATCATCTCGCCTGTCGACGGCCCTCGCAGCCACTTTAAACCCTCCAGCTCTACGTACATGATGCAAGCCATCCGTAAGCATGGCTTTTTCAAAGGATATATCATGGGATGCGACAGACTCCTTCGAGAGAATGAAGCTGCCTGGGTTTATCGTACAACCGTGATCGAAGGTCAAACTTGGAAAATAGATCCTCCTTGAGTGTTTTTGCCGAATTTGTATACTAAGTCGCTTTTTTAGAAAAATTGACTCAGGAGTAAATATGGCTAATCCAACGACAGGTTTCAATCCCGGAAAAACTGTTGATCCGAATACTTACAAAACTCTCAGAAAAAATTCTCATCAAGATGAAGAGATAGATCAAAAATCGGTAACCAATAAAGCCTTCTCCAGTTCTCCATCAGAGGACAGCTTTTTGTCAGGCTCTCCGAATAGTTCTCCGACTTTTTCCAGGTTGCCCAAGCATCATACTCTGGAAAGACAGCCTGTCAGGCTTCAAAATGTAAAAAAACACGCTGATTCAGCACCTGACCTCAAAACCACTCCCCCTCGCTATAACCGTTCAAATTCAGATATGCATTTTGATCGACCTCGGAATTTCAAGACCGCTCCTCCCTTTCATGAAATGCATTTCTCATCGATCAGAAAATTTTTTTTCAATGAGGCAAAAGCAGCTGCAGAGCTTTTTGAAGTCTATAAAAAATTTCCTAAAAACAGAGAGATTCTGATCCAAAATCTGGTAGAGACAAGAAAGATACTATCATCAGACAAACACCTAAAAAGAATGGACGTTGTTATTACAAAGATTCTTAAGCTTAGAGGAAGTAGTATCTTGTTCTGGTCTTATTTTAACTCTCTAGAATCTCCCAGAGATGAAATTCCGCGATTTGCTAACAATGCAATCAGAATTCTTTTAACAGAAAAGGATTCTTCTTGCTTGATCTTACAAGTAATTAAACGCATTACAC
>JAGOLG010000039.1 GCA_017994195.1 Rhabdochlamydiaceae bacterium | reverse complement strand
TCCAGATAGAGAATTTGGATCAGTTATGCACTCCAGACATCGTCTTTTTCAACAGCGGCAGGTGGATTGAGCAGTTCATTAGCATTAGGGAAAAGTTCCCTAAAGCGCTTTTTATTTACCGAACAGGAGGTAATGAGATTCTAAAAGCTTCACTGATTCATTCTCAAATTCCAGATCATGCTTTACGACAGTCTTATTGGGCTCATACCATTAACCAGACTATCGATATCATGATCACAAATTCTGCTTATACAGAAAAAAGACTGCAAAACCTGGGGCTCACCTGTTTTTTTCATCGTTGTGTAGGAGGTGTCAATGATTTTGCACTTAAGATTTCCAAAATACCAGTTAATGAGCTACCCGTTATTTTCTGTGCTGCCCGGTTTGTTCACTATAAGAACCATAGCTTAATGGTCTTTGTAATAAAAGAACTCGTAGATCGCGGTCATAAATTTCATATTAGACTTGCCGGAGATGGTCCTTTATTTAACCACGTTCAACAGCAAGCAAAAAACGATAAATTAACATCTGTTATTACATTTCTTGGAACGCTCGATAATCTTGCAGTGTGCCGAGAGATTGCTCGTGCAAATATTTATATGCAATTAAGCTCAGACCAAGAAATACAAGTCCCGGGAGGATCGTATATCCATTCCGAAGGCATGGGTCGATCTATCCTAGAAGCTTTGTCCGCGGGAGTCTTTGTTATTGCAGGTCGAAGCGGAGCACTATCAGAGATTGTGACAAAAGATAGAGGGTTGCTTGTGGAACCTAATAATTACAAGAAGATTGCTGATCAGGTTGAGCCAATACTCGAATGCTTGCCAGAACGAAAGCCATTTTCCAGTGACTATAGTTGGACAAATATTTTTAAGACATATGAAGATCTTATGGAAAACGGTAAATGAAAATATTACTTGTTACAGAAAAATGCAGCCAAAGCCAGACAGAGCGTGATGGCGGAGCAAGACTTGTTGAAACCTTGCAAAATAGTTTTGCTGACTCGTTGTCCATTATGCAGTTTGGTCCAAAAGCCGAAAAAACAGCCAAATGGCATTTTGATTATCCTTGTAATCATGCGAGTCGATTTGAAAGAAGGCTTGAAAATGCCTCATTTATTGCTAAGCAAATAAAATTAGTAGAACATCACTTTACTCATGTGATTTTTGTTCATATCTCTATGCAGTTTGGGATTGCTAACATGCCCTTACATGAGAATATCCAGATTTGGACATTTCCCATGTTTCTTACACCGTCTTACAGAGCATCAGGAGAAATTGTTCCGGAGAGATACTTTGAAGCAGAAATGCAGGCACTATTGAGTGCTAAAAATATTGTCACACCTAGCCACATGGAGAAGCGGCAGTTAGTTGAAGTTTATTCTGTCCTGGAAGAGAAAATTCATGTTGTTCCTCGAGGGATTCAAACACATTTCTTAAAACCAAAGATACGAACTTTGAATGGACCTCCTAAATTTTGCAGCGTTGGAAGTATTAAGCCCCAAAAAAACACCCTAGGCCTTATTCACTTGTTTGCAAAAGCTGCGGCCATTTATCCTGGAGCAACGCTTCAAGTAATCGGTCCTCTTCAAAATATCGAATATTTTACAAAAGTACAAGCAGAGATTGATCGGTTGAAGATTTCAGAATTTGTCGAATTCAATGGCTATATTCCACCCACCCAACTTTCAAAAGCTATTGAAAAAACGCACCTTCATCTTTCTACATCTACTTGCGAGACGTTTGGCCGTTCTATCTTTGAAACGCTAGCCCTAGGCCTACCAAATATTGCCAGAAAATCAGAAAACGCTTCGGCTGAGTTTTTAGAACATCTTCCATATGCTCGATTTATTGATGATGATCGCAAAGCTTTAGAAGCAATAGAGTATATGCTATCTCACCTTTCCAAACTCTCTTCGATGGCAACTGAAATAGGCAGCCTGTATGATGATAAAATTTTATCAAGGTTGCTTGTTTCTAAGTTTGCCAGGAGTAATCCTATTGTTATCAGTGATTTTGATGGAACGCTTTATCACAAAAACGATCTTGAAAGAACTTTAAGATGTCTGAATGCCTTTCAAAAATTCCCACTCAAAGTACTCTGCAGCGCGCGTCCTATTCACGATTTAATTGAAAAATTAAAGTATTATGAGTTGAAAGTCGATTGGATTATAGGCTCTAGCGGCGCTATTTGTACGGATGGTGGTGGTAAGCTTATTTGGTTAAAGCCGCTCGATCCAGGTGTGGTGTCCGATATAGAAAGACAAGTTCGTGAAGCAAGGCGAATTGAATTTGAAGGGCAAGTACTGCAGATAGCAGTACCAGTTGAATCCATGTCATCCATACTAGGATTGCGAAGTGAAATTTATCAAGATACAATGTTTATTTCTCATTGGGAAGCTTCTAAACTTAGGGCGGTTCATCGCCTTTTAAATTATATAAACTGGGATGGACAAGTTCGTATTTTTGGTGACGGACCTTATGATATTGAGCTTTTGAATTACTTTGACGGAACTTTGATTACCCCAAACCCAATCAATAAATTACAAAAAAAGGAGATAGAATATGTCTAATTCTTACTATAAAGGCTATTGGATGGTCACAAATCGGTGTAACTTACGCTGCAGTTACTGTGTTCTTGAAAATGCTCCTCACCAGTTAAAAGCAGAACTCGACTTAAATGGGAAAAAAGAACTTATTTCTCACTTATACCATAAACTTGGGTTTCGACGACTGACACTTTCAGGTGGTGAAGTTTTGATTATTGGCAAATCTCCTCCCTCTGATTTTATTGAACTATTGCGGCACATTCGCACATTTCGTTCCTCTGATCCGTCCAAGAACTTAGAAATTGAACTTTATACGAATGGGACATACTTAGACGAAAAAGTTGCTTCTGAAATGGAAGGAGTCGTCGATTTAGTTGCAGTAACCATTGATAGTTCGAAACAAAATCTGTTGACTGAACTTGGAAGAAATAACAGAAAGTTCAATCAATACTTTGATAATGCCATTAGAGTTTGCCAGCTACTTGCAAGAAAGGGGATTGCAATTAAACTTCATAGTGTTGTTGGCACAAAAACACATTTAACTCTTCCTGATGAAGTCGCTTTCATTCTTGATACATTGGAGAATGCTGGTGTTCGGTTGGCGTGTTGGAAGTTTTATCAGTATATGTCCTATGATGTTCCTGATAAAGATGGGATGCACGCAATTCCTGCCGAGCTTTATCAGAGTTTTCAAGATAAAGTCGAGTCTGCACTTAAAGGACGCCAAGTTTGTCTTCACTTTAAAGACAATGACGAAATGAATGCCTCATTGTTCAATATCTTATCCTACGGAAACGCCCAATACATGAGAGATGGCGATTCATGGTCGACAAGCCAACGTACAAAAGATCTTCGTTCCTATCAAACTATGTCGCAGCTATTTGTTGAAACTGATATTGATAAAGATAGATTCCATTGTTTTCATGGAATAAAACGATGAGCCATTTAATAGTAACGATAGATACAGATTGGGCTTGTGAGCCTGCCATTGAAGAGACTCTTGATTTTCTCAAAGACCAGCAAATTTCTCCTACAATTTTTATCACACATCGCTCTCCTGCTATAGAAGCAAATTTAAACGAAATAGAAGTAGGCCTTCATCCTTATTTTGATCCTAATTCTTCACAGGGATCAACTATTTCAGAAGTTGTTAGACATGTAATGGATTTGCCCCACAATCTACCTGCATTTCGATGCCATCGCTTTGCTAATTGTAACTTGTCACGACAAGCCATGGTTGAGGCGGGAATGCTTATTTCATCCAATGTTTGTACAGACATGGAAGTCGTGCCCCCCTTTAGAGATCGTTTTGGGCTCATAGAAGTTCCGATTTTTTTGGAGGATGGCGGATATTTATGGCGCAAAAACCCCCTGGAATTACGCCCTAATCTCGTAGAAAAAATACAAGGGCCTGGCTTAAAAGTGCTTTTAATCCATCCGATGCACTTTGCTGTCAATACACCCCACTTTGATTATATGTATCAAATCAAGAAGTCTGTTCGGCAAGAAGAATGGAAAAACATGACTCAAAGTACATTAAATAAGCATCGATGGAAAGGACGAGGGATTCGTGATTTGATCATTGAATTATTGAAAAATGCTCCTCAGATCTCATCCATGGGCGCCTTAATGCCTAGTAACATTTTTTCAAAACAGCATAATTCTCATGAATAGTTGCTTGAATTGCAAAATTGAATCGATCTACTTCGAGACAACGATCAAAGTCTTCATGGGGGTATTGCCATTGATCAGTGGAAAAAAAGTACTTTCCAGAACCTTCTTTTAACTGTGGAATATAATGAGCGAGATCTCTCTTTTGATTATTGATTAAAGCTGTAATATAATCTGAGCAAATATCATCCTCTAGAGAAGGTGTGGAGCCTTCATGACCCATTGGTACAATCGTTACATCATAATCTTTTAATGCTTTGATATAGCGAACAGTTGCACTTGCATTGACAAAACTCGCTGCAAGAATAATCGTTGCTTCTTGGGCCTGTAAAATTCCCTTAGCCCCTGCTTCTGTTCTATGAATAATATTTCGATCTTTTACTTCAGCTTCTAGTACTCTTGTTGGTGAGTTAGGAATATGATAGATATGACTATTTGTACCCTTTTCAGGCTTTCCTATCACTAAAGAGTGCATATGCCGTGTCGCTAATTCGTCAACTACAGTCTGTCTTAATGCAAGCATATAGGTGAGTGGCTGACGATCTAAAACATAAGAAGCTGTTGTAAATGCCCTAAATACATCAATAACAACTACAACTTTCATCTATTTTTTTAACTCCGTCATATTCTATGAATTTTTTTAAAAATAGGCAAGATATGCTGAAAAAAAATGCTCATAAATAGTTGTAAATAAAAGAGATGAAGTGATAAGTGGCCAAAAGTGCTAAAAAAAGAGCGATTCGGCCGAATATCGCGATAAACGGCCGTATCTTTTGATATTAAATGTTGTATTTGATATACTTAGAAAAAATGAGGTCAAAAATGATATTTGGACGCGAAGAAGAAAGGGCAATTCTGGAGAGGCTCTACCTTTCAAAAAGAGCGGAATTTCTAGCGATGTATGGAAGGCGCCGTATCGGTAAAACGTTTTTAATCTACGAATTTTTTAAAGACAAAGGGGTTTATTTCGAAGTAACCGGGATCAAAAAAGCCTCCAAAAAAAAGCAATTAAGGCGTTTTTACAATAACTTGGTAAAACAGTTTCCACGAGAAGCGCTGCTTACACCACTGGATTGGGCAGACGCCTTCGATCAGATAAAAAGTGTGATTATAAAGCAAGATCCTGCGACAAAGTTTATCTTGTTTCTTGATGAACTTCCATGGCTTGCTTCTGCAAAATCAGGTTTTTTAGAAGCGCTTGACTATGCTTGGAATCACGATTTTTCACGCTATCCAAATGTTTTGCTCATTATTTGTGGATCGGCAGCCTCTTGGATTATTAAGAAGGTGATCAAAGACAAAGGGGGGCTTCATGGGCGGCTCAGTGCCAAAATCAGATTACAACCCTTTTCTCTCTCAGAAACCGAGCGATTTCTTGCAAGTGAAGGTGTTCATCTCAAAAGAAAACAATTGATTGAATTGTATATGGCAGTTGGAGGGGTTGCAAAATACCTCGTGAACATACTGCCAGGTAAGTCGGCTGTGCAAATCATTGATGAGCTTTGTTTTTCACAGCTTGGTTTTTTATTCTCTGAATTTACAGAACTCTATGAATCACTTTTTGATGAATCTGAAAAACATATCGCTATCGTCCGTGCTCTGGCCAAACGAAGAAAAGGCATTTCTCTTGAAGAATTGTTAAACGAAATTGAATTCCAGCAAGGAGGACGCGTCTCTGAAGCGCTGGAAGAGCTTGAAGAATCAGGATTTATTATTCAAATGCCTGCCTTTGGAAAAGAGGTTAAAGACCGTAAAATTAGATTGATCGATGAATATACCTTTTTCTATCTCACTTGGATTGAGAAAATAAAATCCAGTATTTTACGAAGTTCTGGTTTACATCCTTGGAATAAACTTAGTAAGACTCCTGCCTATCACGAATGGGCAGGCCATGCTTTTGAAAACATTTGTCTTAAACATATCGATAAAATCAAGAGCGCGCTTGGAATCGCAGGAGTAGCAACGGAAGAGAGTCATTGGCGCTATTCTGCTTCAAAAAAACATCCGGTAAGAGGTGCAGAAATTGATCTTCTTATTGATCGAGCAGATGATTGCATTAATCTTTGTGAAATTAAATTCTGCAACACAGAATTTGTAATAGATCGTGAGTATGCAGAGCAACTCGAACGTAAGAAAGCGGTTTTTCAGAGAATAACGAATACAAAGAAAACAATTTTTTTAACACTCATCACGCCTTTTGGAGCCATAAAAAATGAACACTGCATCGGCCTAATCGATCAGCAACTAACTATGGATCAACTATTTTAAGAGGTTCTTTTGATTCTTTTTCTAACGGATGTTATAGTAGAAAATTCGTCCTCGGCGCGAGTTGAACGCGCGACCTGCCGCTTAGGAGGCGACCGCTCTAATCCACCTGAGCTACGAGGACAGGATGGCTATTTTACTCATAATAAGGAATCTATGGAAGCAGATATCGGTTTGATCGGCCTGGCAGTGATGGGGCAAAATCTTGTTTTAAATTTAAATGACCATGGCTACAAGGTCGTTGTCTTTAACCGGACTGTTTCTAAGGTAGATGATTTTTTGAAAGGACCCGCTAAGGGCACACATGTGATAGGAGCCCATTCTCTAGGGGATTTTTTAAAAAAATTGAAGCGCCCTCGCAAAGTCATGATGATGGTGAAAGCCGGGTCTGCAGTTGATGATTTGATCGAAGAGTGTCTTCCATTTCTTGAAAAAGGCGATATTTTAATCGACGGTGGAAATAGTCTTTATCTCGATACGGAAAGACGTATGAAGGATTTGGAAGGAAAAGGAATTCTTTTCTTAGGAGTCGGTGTCTCAGGAGGAGAGGAAGGGGCTCGTTTTGGCCCATCGATTATGCCTGGAGGAAGCAAAGAGGCTTGGCCTCACTTGAAGCCGATTTTTCAAGCGATTGCTGCCAAGGCAGAAGACGGTTCTCCATGCTGCGACTGGGTCGGAGAAGGGGGCGCCGGACACTATGTCAAAATGGTGCATAATGGGATTGAATATGGAGATATGCAGCTCATTGCTGAAGCGTATCATTTGCTTCGAGATCTTACAGGATCTGCAGATATGGCCTCTATTTTTGCAAAGTGGAATCAAGGAGAACTTAAAAGTTATCTGATTGAAATCACAGCACAAATCTTTCAAAAACGAGATACGGATGGAAAACTTCTTCTCGACAAAATTTTAGATGTGGCAGGGCAAAAAGGAACGGGGAAGTGGACTGGAATCAATGCTTTAGAACTCGGCATTCCTGTCACGCTGATAGCAGAGTCTGTCTTTGCAAGGTATCTTTCATCGCTTAAAACAGAAAGAGTAGAAGCGTCAAAATTATATCATCTGCCAAAAAAATCGGTAAAATTGGATGCCTCGCATATTGAAGCGGCTCTCTATGCTTCAAAAATTGTCAGCTACACCCAAGGATTCATGTTAATGCAGGCAGCTGCCAAAGAAATGAATTGGACTCTCGATTACGGCACGATTGCTCTTCTTTGGAGGGGAGGGTGTATCATCCGCAGCCAATTTTTAGGAGAAATTCAGAAAGCTTATGCAAAAAATAAATCTCTTCCTTCGCTGCTTCTGGATCCATTCTTTAAAGACGAAATGACTAAATCAGTTCTTAAATGGAGAGAGACGGTGTCAGCGGCAGTCATAGCGGGTATTCCAATCCCTACGCTTGCCTCGGCATTGACATTTTTTGATGGCTTTAGAACAGCGGATTTACCTGCCAATCTCATCCAAGCACAGAGAGATTTTTTCGGCGCGCATACCTATGAGAGGGTTGATCAGCCGCGAGGACAGTTTTTCCATACACAATGGATTTGAAAAACAAAGGATTGAATATGAAATGGATCGCAGCATTATGTCTTTTATTTACAGCGCCTGCATTTACAGAGGAGAATCAAATGAATAAGCCTGTTGTTAAAATTGAAACAAACGTAGGAAGTTTTGAGGTGACTCTCTTCCCGGATATCGCACCGAAAGCGTGTGAAAATTTTCTCAAACTTGCTGAGAATAACTATTACAATGGAACTATTTTTCACCGAGTCATCCCAAACTTTATGATTCAGGGAGGAGATCCGCAAGGAACAGGAGCTGGAGGACAGTCGATCTGGGGTAAGTCGTTTGAAGACGAGTGCAAAAATGATCTTAAGTTTGATAAAGCTGGCTATTTAGCCATGGCTAATCGGGGTCCTAACACGAATGGTAGTCAGTTTTTTATCACAACGGTTGCAACATCTTGGCTCAATATGAAACACACGATCTTCGGTCAAGTGACAGCAGGTTATGATGTTGTTAAGAAAATTGAGAAGATGGGAAGCCAAAGCGGCAAGCCATCTGAAAAAATTGAGATTTTGAAAATTACTCAGTTGCCTTAAGCACTTCCATGAAAGCAGATTGGGGAATATTGACTTTCCCAATCTCTTTCATTCGTTTTTTTCCTTCTTTCTGCTTTTCCCACAGCTTTCTTTTTCGGGTGATGTCTCCGCCGTAACATTTTGCGGTGACATTTTTCGTAATCGCCCGAATTGTTTCGCGAGCAATGACTTTACCGCCAATGGCTGCCTGCACAGGGACTTTAAACTGCTGCATGGGGATCACTTCGACGAGCTTTTTACAAATTGCTCTTCCTCGGGATTCTGCTTTGGTTCTGTGTACAAGGCACGAAAAAGCATCAACGGGCTCTTCATTGACGCGAACTTCAAGCTTGATGATATCGCTCTTTTGGTAACAGTCAAATTCATAATCAAAAGATCCATAGCCGCGCGTGACGGATTTGAGTTTGTCATTGAAGTCGGTGATGATCTCATTAAGTGGAAGAATGTAGGTGAGAAGAAGACGTGTGGCATCAATTGTTTCTGTTTTTTCAAGCCTTCCCCGCTTATCCATTCCAAGGCTCATAATAGCGCCTAGATATTCAGCAGGAGCCATGATATGGCATTTAACCCATGGTTCTTCGACAAAATCAATTTGGGCAGGATCAGGATAGTGAGCAACATTATCGATCGATAAGAGCTGTCCATTCGTGAGAGCAAATTTGTAAACGACAGAAGGCGCAGTTGTAATGATATCGAGATTAAAATGTCTTTGAAGCCGTTCGAAGACAATTTCAAGATGCAAAAGCCCTAAGAATCCGCAACGGAAGCCAAACCCAAGCGCCATGCTGCTTTCTTGCTCGACATAAAGAGCGGAGTCATTGAGCTGGAGCTTGCTAAGAGCGTCGCGCAAAGTTTCAAAATCACTGGAATCGACTGGATAAATCCCTGCAAAAACAACGGGTGCTATCACGCGGAATCCGGGAAGCGGCTCATCTGCGGGCGCTTTTGTAGATGTAAGTGTATCACCGATTTTGACATCTGCCGTATTTTTAATATTGGCAATCACATAACCGACTTCGCCAGGCCGGAGTTTTTCAACAACGGTCGCTTCGGGAGTGAAAATGCCGACTTCAAGAACTTCAAAACCTTTGCCAGACGCCATCATGGTGACAAGCGATTTCTTTGTGATTTCTCCGCTGATCACGCGAACATACACCATCACTCCACGATAAGTGTCGTAATGCGAATCAAAAATAAGGGCTCTTAAAAGATCGTCAGTCGGCTCTTTTGGAGGAGGGACAAGAACTAGAATGCTTTCTAAAATCTCTTTAATCCCAATGCCCATTTTTGCAGAGCAAAGAATGGCATTACTAGAGTCGATTCCGATTACGTCTTCGATCTGTTTTTTGACTGATTCAACGTCTGCGGAGGGAAGATCGATTTTATTGATGACAGGAAGGATTTCTAAATTTCGATCGATGGCAAGATGCACATTGGCCAGAGTTTGAGCTTGAACGCCTTGAACTGCATCGACAACCAGCAGCGCGCCTTCACAGGCAGAAAGCGACCTGGAAACTTCATAAGAGAAATCGACATGCCCGGGGGTATCGATAAAGTTGATCTGGTAGATTTCTCCATCTTCTGCCTTGTAAACCATCGTCACAGGGTGGGCTTTGATGGTGATCCCTCTCTCTCGTTCAAGGTCCATCTTATCCAGTACCTGTTCTTCCATTTCTCGATCAGGAACCGTGCCTGTGAGTTGAAGCAGGCGATCGGCGATGGTCGATTTTCCATGGTCAATGTGGGCAATAATAGAAAAGTTTCTAATCCGTTTCCGTTCGTATGATGTCATATGGGTCTCTCTATTGTAGGTCAATCACTTCTAGGAGTCAACCGATCTGAATTAAAATAAAAACTAGACCAAAGTAAAATTATTCAAGTGTGATATCATGGATGGACTATGGTAACAGGCAGCACAGCTACAGATTACAATCCGGCAAAAGGGAATTTCTGGGGTAGCTGGATTCAGGGATCTGATGCTACCTCCCCCTTAGAAGACACCAATAACGACAAGGGTCCAGATAAGGTTACCATCAACATTGGTGATTGGTTGATGCTTGGGAGCGCCCTCTCCTTATCTTCTGCGATGGCTGTCATCGTTCTAAAACTAACCGGAAGGATCTCTTTTGCAAAACCGTTTGGAGCCTCTGTCGTGAGTGCCGTCGTGCTGAGTGTTTTAGGTGTGATTTATAAAGACCAAACGATTGATACAGCTCCTGTAATAAAAAAAATTACAAATTTTATGCCTTCTTCCAACATATTGGATGAAGGATCTTTCTTTGATTATGTTGGCCAGAAATATTACATTGCCAGAACCGTTGCGGATGGCGCCTGCGCGCTCCATGCGGTTCTAGGGTCTAAAGAGAATGGATCTTATAGTAAAGCCGCTGCGCGGCAGGGTTATGTAGAAAAGCTGCATGAAAAATTAGAAGAGCTTGCTTTTAGCGAGAAATGGAAAGAATGGATGGTCCATTTTGTGAAAGATTATTTAAGCCTAAATCCTGGGCGGTATTCGAAACTCGTTTTTAATGAAGCACTCGTCAGCGATTTAAAAGATGAACTTGCGCAATTAGAAGTTAAAAGAATAGGCCTTAAAGAGCAGCAGGAAAAGCTGTTTGATAGTGCGCTTGCCATTAAGGAAGTGAAGGCCAAGCTTCGAGAACTGATTCTAGGGGAAGAGGTGAGGCGAAGCCTCGCAAACGGAACGCTTCAGCAGCAACTTGAAGAGCGAGTATTTGCATATGCAAAAATGCGAGAATCTTTAAATGATATCACTCAGTTAATTATTCAAGATCCTATTGGACAGGCGATTGAAAAGAATCAAGATGCGCTTAATAGGATTGATGAAGAAAGGGCCGATTGTTATCGCCGGTGCGTAGAAAGGCCTGAAGTTTTAATTGCTTATGTTGAAGGCGTGCAGAAGTGGAATTATTATTTTGCGACACAGGAAATCGGTTTGATGGCGCACTTATTTGATCTCAAGGTCACGGTATTTCATCAGCTCCCTTCAGAAGAAGTCGATGTTGTTACCGAAGAAGGAGAAGGGGAGCCCGTTGCCATATTTCATAAAGGGATTCACTTCTCGCGTTGCGAGCTTCAAAATAGCTTGTGAAGCAATCTTACAATATCTTGGTATGTCAGATAAATAAAGAAGAGGACAAGTAGAATCACGAATGGGATGACCCACCGTTCCATCGTTTTAGCGCGGATAGGCTTTCCTTTAAAAATTTCAATCACGGAAAAAAGAACGTGTCCACCATCAAAGACGGGGATGGGCAGAAGATTTAAAATAGCTAGGTTGAGGCTGACAAATCCTAGCCAGTAGAGCGCATCCAGTATTCCATGAGACCAGCTATTTTGCAGAGCTTGAACGATTCCTACAGGCCCGCTCATGTGTTTTGCATGCACCGCTCCGGAGAAAAGGCTTGTGAGTGTTTTCCATGTGTTTTCTAAGACTTTAATAAATTGTTTTGTAGGAGGCGGGTTAAAGGTGATGGTGCGATCTGCAAGATGGGCTCCTAACATCAGTCTTTTCTGGCTTTGCTCTAAATTCTGAAGGTACAATTCGCGTTGCTGAGGATCTTCGATCTTCTCAATCTCTTTTTTTAACGCTTCATATTGAGCCGTCATTTTAGCCCGTGTTTTGGCATCAAGATCAAGCTCTGAAAGAGGTTTTAAGCGGACAGGCTTTAAAAGTTGTAAGTTATCAACTTGGGAAAGCGGACTTGGTGTTCCGATCGAATCGATGATTTTTGATAGAGAAGCTGTGTCAAAAGACGTTTCAAAAGAAGCATCGGCCTCACTCCAAGGAGTGATGGAAGTAGAAGTTTTTTTCTGCACAATTACCAGTGCGGATCTTTCTTGCAAAAGTGAAAATAAATCGAAGACGTTTTCGGCAGGTGCGCCATTGACTGCGACAATGCGGTCGCCTGACTGAACTTTTTCTGCCAGCTGATCCATCGGAGAGACTTCTTCGGCATAGGAATTCATAAAGGAGAGGGCATCTTCAATAAGGCCAGAAGAACTGATTTGGTAAGGAATGAAATAAAGATCGGTCAGCTTTCCTGAAAGTGCGGCTTCATGCCTCCAATCATCCAACTCATCTTTGAAGTTCTGAGAAAGGCGAAGGTCGTTAATTTTGAGGCGGGGAACTTTGATCTGAAAATAATCATTCTCCCTTTGAAGAGTGAGAAGAGTTGTCGATTCATTAATCAAAGTTGATAACTGCGGCTGGGAAAAAATGAGAGATCCATCAACCCAAATAACTCGATCACCTTTTTCAATGCCGCTATCTTTAAGGGGAGCTGCAGGAGAAGAATAGTCGTTAAAAATTAAGTATTGTGCCGGAGCCATGCCGAATTGTTCCGCCCGTTCTTGTGGCGTTTTGGCCTTAGGCAGAGTTGCCGTAAAAGGTGATTTGCTGCCCGTCCAATAATCCAGATGATCCCCTTGAAGGGTGTTTTCTTGATCGCTAAGCGCCAATTTGGTGAGGAGATCTGGATAGCCATCGTAGGTTTTTCCATTGATCGTGTTAAAAACATCGCCTGGATTGATATCGGATGATTTGAGAGCGGAATTAGAATCGACGAACCCAACGATATGCGTGAGCTCTTGGAACGATTTATCTTGGCCCCCTGCCATCCAAATCACAGTAAAAGCAACGAATGCAAAAATGAAGTTAGTGATGGGACCTGCGAGCGCAACTTTAATCCGCTGAAAAGGGGTTTTTCCATAAAAGCCATCGGAAATTTGATGAGGTTCAAGACCCGCTTGTTTCTCCATTCCTGCCATTTTGACATAGCCGCCAAAAGGCAAAATGCAGATCTGCCATTTGACGCCGTTTACTTTCCACTGACGGAAAGCTGGTCCAAAGCCGATTGAAAAAACTTCAACTCGGATGCCGTTTCTTCGAGCGACAAAATAGTGTCCCAGCTCATGAATAAAAATTAAAAAACTCAGGCCTAAAATCGCTAGAACAAGATAAAAGATATTTAAAAATAGCATCCGTTTTTTTCTCTATTATTGATTCTTAGCTATTAAACCTCGGGACCGCCTAAAAGTCAATGCAGCTGAAAGAAAATAACCGAGAGATAGAAGCGTTACGATTAGACCTCCCGTTGAAAGGGGAAAGTGGTGGATAGACAAAAGGTGCCTTGAAAGGGCAACCCCAAGCAGCGAAAAGCCGATTCCTATCGCGACTGTAAGTAGGAGTAGAGAAGATAGGCGATGTGAGTAGTGGCGCGCAATCAAAGTAGGGCCGGTTAAAAAGGCCAGTACAAGGAGTACCCCGACAGCTCGGATTGAAACAACGAGCGTGAGAGCAGTCAATGCCATTTGAAGATAATGGTATCTCGTGATTTTAAGACCTGAAGAGGCGGCAAGCTGCGGGTCAAAGGCAGAAAGAGCCCAAGGTCTATAGGCGAGGAGAGTCAAGCAAAGGTTCAAAACAGCGACGGCTCCTGCATATAGAGTATCGGTGCGGCCCAGTGCATCGATGTTTCCAGTGATTACTTCAACCCCTATGTGGCTGCTGCGTGTGTAAAGCGTGACTAAGAGAATACCCAAAGCAAAGAGAGTTGTGAAAACAAGACCGATAGCTGCATCTTCTTGCAGTTTAAAGAAATGGCGAACGCCTTCTGTAAAAAGAACTGTTAAGAATGCTGAAATCACACTTGCAAAAATGAGAAGCGGAACGCTGAGATCTAAATCGGCCGCTTGCCGAGTCAGCAGAAAACAGATCACGATTCCTAGAAGGGTTGTATGGGATAAAGAGTTTGCAAGCATCGTCATTTTTCGAAGTGTTAAGAAAGTCCCTAAGAGTCCTGTTGAAATAGAAATAGCAACGAGAACTAGAAGCTGAACTTCATCTGAGGGGAGTCCGGAAAGAGGAATCTGTCCTGTAATTCTTTTGAAAAGGATGGCAAAGAATTCAAAGAAATTAGCGCCCCAGTATGGATTCATGAATTGTTCCTAGGGGGGATAGGTTGCTGATGGGGATCTTTTACCGGGTCATTGAGAAGAAGGGTGAGCTGTTTTTCTAGGGCAGGTGAGAAAAGATGTTCGAGCTCTTCTGCGGACCGATGTACTTTTTCGACATTTTGACCGAGATATTCAACGAGATAAACCTCCCAAAGACGGTGCAATCTCACAATTTTTTGTGCAGCTGCTTCTCCTTTGGGTGTGAGAGTTCCTTCTTTTGAGATCCATCCTTTTAGCCTCATGGAGAATTTAATCAGAGGAGAGAGTTCTGTTTTAAGATGAGGTTTTTTCCAAATCAGTTTTACTCCGTTTTCTAATTTGCATTTGAATCGAAATGTTTGCATGCGAATCAAGCGGACGAGAAGACCGGTTCGAGGAGCAATTAAAAGACTTAAGATGCAAAGGCAGGAAGAGGAGAGTAAAATCATGGGTCCTGTTGGTAAAGAAAATTGGTTGGATGAAAGTTTGTAGGAAAGAAGATTCCCTATGAGCGCGGAGGCAAGTCCAAAGAAACTTGAAAGAATGAGCAATGTTGAAAACTTACGCGACCATGGTTTAGCGGCAACCGGAGGTCCGATCAACATCCCTGCCATAAGAACAACGCCCACGCTTCGAATTCCTAGGATAATTGCAGTTACGATCAGGAGAAAAGTGGCAGTTTCCAAAGGTTTATAGCGTATGCCCAAAGAGTTAGCGAATGTTTCGTCAAAGTGGATTAACTTGAGGCGAGGGTAGAAAAGCAAGAGAAAGAGGGTGAGAAGAAAGGCAAAGCTTGCGTAGAGCAGGGCTTGGCTTGAGGTCATAGTTGCTGCTTGTCCATAGAGATAGAGCAGCGATTGACGGTAGCCCATGGGGTACGATTTTTGCAGGATGCTGGCAAGTAAAATTCCCCAGCCCATGAATGAGGCAAGAATAAAAGTG
>JAGOLG010000038.1 GCA_017994195.1 Rhabdochlamydiaceae bacterium | reverse complement strand
CCCGGGTTGAATTATAGATACATCACTAATCATCGCGAGATAAATTTTAGGCATTTGAATATTAACCTCGACTTCATCTTTTTCGATTAAAACTGAAAGAGCGTATATGACAAGCTCCTGATAGTTCAAACAAAGTCTATTTTTAAATAATTCGACAATAGCTGCTCCACTTTCATGAGTTGCGGCTAAAATATTTTTACTCAAATCATTTATTAATAAACTACCTAGATTTTGTACAAGGGTTTGAACAGTTTCTGTCGAGTCAGCCCATCGCCAGAGCGAGTTTATTGCATCACTTTTTTGAACAGCTTTTTCTCTGTCCTTTGCATTTTTTCTTGGTTTTTTTTCTATGCGCTTCTCGTTGGTTTTAGGAATTGTATCATTTAATGCCCCTTTGTAATCGCGCAAGATTCTGATGAGACAAATCTGAAATGGAAGCCCTTCACTCTTAGCTGCTCTTTGAGCTAATTCTACAGGATCAAAAGCATTAAATAGTCTGGATAGGAGGCTGATTAATACATCTTGAATGACTTTCGCATCTTTGAGCATAAAGTTACCCATACGTAACTCTTTATGATATAACAAGGCCTCAAGCATCCGATGAGCCCAGTCGTAGGCACTATAGTGTGTTTGATTGATGCCTCTCATTGTTTTAAAATCAGCCAATCCCCAAAGAATAATCCCATTTCTTTGTGTTGAGTGACATTGAAAGTCTCGTTGCATGCGGTTTGGCAATGTTGTCACAATAGCTCCTCTAGAATCAAAAACCATCGATTTTTGGGGGTCAAGTTTTCGCATTTTTAATACTTTATCAATTAGTCGAGGCATTTCCTGAGGGGATGCATAATCCTTGTCTTGTGTATCACTGAAATTTTCAGGAACGGTATCACTATCTTTGGGTATTTTAACTGCAGTGCAAGGTTCAGGAAAATAGACACCTCGTTTGACATGTTTGGCCGTTGCATTTCTTACAGCTAAATCAGCCAGGATTCCAATCTCCAAAACTAAATTGTCTGGCTCTCTGATCGTATAACCAGTTGAAGCAATTTCAAATGGGCTGCTCAAGTAGTTTTCATCGAAAATAGATAACGCTCCGGGTGCGTCTTTGCGATATCGAAACGATAGTATGTCGCTATCTAAAAAGAGAATGTAAATATCTCGCATTTTATTGATAGATCGTAAGAGATTTGCCAGTTTCTTAGTCTCTTCATGGTTTTTGATAGCATCACGTATTTCCCGATAGGGAACCATGTGGGCACGGTGTTTTTCCGTAGCTTTTCTAAATTCTTCTGCAAATGAAGGATCAAATTTTTTAAGCTGTTTGTAAAAACTACGAACGTTATCGTAGCCTGTAGAGCCCCAAGTTTTGCCACCATCTGTACTTTTTTGCCAAATGCCATCCCACAGAAAGCCGATTTTCCCGATCGGAATGGATGTTTCAGTCTGTTCGTTGAGACTTCTCAATAGCGATCCATTACGCCTTTGGCTCAGTGACCTCATTTTATTAAATCCTACGCTGATACCAATGCGGACTTCTGCAAGAACAGAACTGATTTGTGAAACCTCTTTTTCAAACAAGGGGATTAGTGAAGGAAATCTTCCTTTTTTTAGAGATTTGATGGGCGCTCCTTCAACAGAAATTGGATTAATAATAGTTCCTCGTCTTGCTTCCTTTTTTTCTGGGCGCAATCGAAAATACTTGTCAGGGCTTTGGAATGCTCCCGGTGGAAAAGAACCATCTACCTCTTCATCAGAAGATATTTCACCTTCATCATCACTATCCACTTTGAGCGGCATATTCACAACATAAGCTGGCAGTGGTTGTTGAGATATAGATGTCTTTCGACTAGATTCCAACGATAAATCTTTTAATCTCTCTTCTATTTCTGGAATTTCTTCTGCTTTAAAAACCGGCTCATAATGATTATAGTTAACAAAAATGATTCGTAAAGGAATTGGTATTCCGTTTCTCTTTAGAGCACTCTCAATTCCACTCATGTCGATCAAAGCGATTTCTCCTTCATTGTCTGCAAATAAGACCGAAAACTCAAAGTAAATGAGATCGTTCGTCATTTGTTGGAGATAAGCTTGAACGGCTGTCCAAATCTGCGTACCCTCTAGATCATCGTTGATACTGAGTTGTTCACCGTTTGTTTTGCCAACCCTTTCCCTAATTAAACTTGCAAATTCTAAAAGCGTAACGTTAGGGATTAGAGGTTGAATTTGTTGAAAAATTGAATCGAGAAGACAGTTATTCCCCATTATTGTGGCAGAACGTCTTGCCAAATTATTTATTTGAAGAAATGTGTCAATTTTTCGATCTCGAAGATTCCATAAATCAAATCCAAATTTATATTTCTCTATCTCAGCCAACGAAATTTTTCGAGAAGAACCACTGTTGACCACATAGTAATTTTTAGTTGACGTTACCTTTTGCATTCGAGTATCTCCAATATGGGCTCCAATGATATATGCGATATAATAATTTTTACTAGAAAGAACGCTTTACATTCTGTGTAGGTTTTTAAGTTGCGGTATAACCTTTAGGTAAATATTCTGGTTACTAGGCAAGGAGAGACAAATGGTTAGCCTTTTTCAACTCTTTTCTATAGGAATTGGTCCGTCCAGTTCTCATACTGTGGGGCCGATGCGAGCGGCACACTTATTTGCAACGCTGCTTCAAGACAAATTTGGGCTGGATAATATCAGCAAAGTCTCTGCCGAACTCTACGGATCGCTTGCAATGACAGGCGTGGGCCATGGAACCGATAAAGCCATCTTTTTAGGACTTGAAGGAGAAACTCCTGAGGCCGTTGATCCGGATCTTGTCGACCACCGCGTCAGCCGCATTCAAAACGAAGAAAATATCTATCTATTGGGCTCTGTTCCTGTTGAGTATGATCTTATTTTTCACAAAGGGAAAAGACTTCCCTATCACTCGAACGCGCTCCGCTTTAAAGCTTATGATCTCAAAGGAAGCCTTCTTGTCAATCAACTCTACTATTCTGTCGGAGGCGGCTTTGTCGTACCTCATGAACATATTGAGAACACGGGAGCAGATGAAACAGTTGACGTGATGCCGTACCTTTATTCAACGTGCGAAGAGCTTTTAACCCACTGCCGTGAAAATAACATGATGATCCATGAGATCGTGATGGAAAACGAAAAAGCGCTAAGGACAGAAAGTCAAATCCGCAAAGGAATACTTCGTATCTGGGACGTGATGAACAATTCAATGGAGAGGGGATTTGTGCAAGAGGGGATTTTACCCGGCGGCCTCGATGTCAAGCGAAGAGCTCCTGATCTCTATAAACAGCTCACAGATGCCGGTAATGTCAATGATCCTACAGAGTTTATGGAATGGGTCAGTCTCTATGCTCTTTCTGTCAATGAAGAGAATGCAGCTGGCGGCCGTGTCGTGACTGCTCCTACAAACGGAGCCGCGGGTGTTATTCCTGCAGTGATCCGCTACTATCTTGATTTCACACCAAATCCTTCCGAAGATGGAATCATCAAGTTCATGCTGACAGCCTCTGCAATCGGTGTTCTGTACAAAATCGGAGCTTCGATTTCTGCAGCGGAAATGGGCTGCCAAGGTGAAATTGGCGTTGCATGCTCTATGGCAGCTGCAGGTCTTACAGCTGCGCTTGGTGGCAGCAATGAGCAAATCGAAAATGCCGCTGAAATTGGCATGGAACATAACTTAGGTCTGACGTGCGATCCGATTGCAGGACTCGTGCAGATTCCTTGCATTGAACGTAATACGATGGGCGCCATCAAAGCAATCAACGCATCTAAACTTGCGCTGCGAGGAGACGGCACACACCGCGTCTCTCTAGATCAAGTCATTTTAGCGATGCGTCAAACAGGCGAAGATATGAAGAGCACCTACAAAGAGACGTCTGAGGCAGGGCTTGCCTTCCATGTATCTGTAGGCATTCCTGAATGTTAACCCTTTCGGATCAAAGACGCCGCTATAAACCTAAAATACCTGGGCTTTTGCAAGATCCTCGATCTGTTGCATTCGAGACAATCAAAACCTTACCTGTTGATCCCGAAATCGAATCTCACTTTCCACTCACCAAAACAATTTCTGCTCTAAAGGGTTGTAAAGGACCTCATGCAGCATCACCTGCCAAAATCGGAGTTGTCTTTTCCGGAGGACCCGCGCCTGGCGGACATAATGTCATTGCAGGTATTTTTGACACTCTAGGTGCCGGCAGTCTTATCGGCTTTTTAGGAGGCCCTGGAGCGATTGTTTCAGGATCTTATAAAGAGCTTAAAAGCGCTGAGATCGATCACTACAGAAACCAAGGCGGCTTTGATCTATTGGGCTCGGGCCGGGCCAAAATTGAAACCCCGGAACAATTTCAAGACGTCTTAAATGTAGTCAAAAAACTCAAGCTCGATGGTTTGATTATCGTGGGAGGGGATGACTCCAACACAAACACCGCCTTGCTTGCCGAATACTTCTTAAAAGAAAAGGCGCCCACCTGCGTGATCGGCGTTCCAAAAACCATTGATGGCGATATTCAAAACCCCTACGTTCCGATTTCGTTCGGGTTTGATACGGCAGCAAAAATTTACAGTGAAATGATCGGTAACTTAGCACAAGATACCGTTTCGTCACTCAAATACTTCCACTTTGTAAAACTCATGGGAAGATCAGCTTCTCATCTCACTTTGGAGTGCGCGCTAAAAACCCACCCCAATATCACGCTCATCTCTGAGGAGAAAAAACCTTTTCAAACACAAATTAAAGAGCTTGCAGATTGGGTAGAGTCGCGTGCAAAGACTCCTTATGGCGTTATTCTTGTCCCTGAAGGGCTTTTAGAAGCAACTTTGGATTCTGCTGCGGTGCAGAAAGATTCCCATGGCAATATCAACCTTTCTAGCATCTCAACAGAACTCTTCCTCATCGAGGCGCTGCAAAAGCAGCTGCAAGCTCGCAGCTTTAAAGGAAAGTTCGAGCCTCTTTCTCATTTCTATGGCTATGAAGGAAGATGCGGCCATCCTTCTAATTTCGATGCCAACTATAGTTACGCCCTTGGTATCACGGCAGCTCTTCTTGTGCTTCACCGCCACACAGGGCTCATGGCCTATGTTGGCAAGTTAGAAAGGCCGCCTGCAGAGTGGACCTTTGGAGGTGCGCCGCTAGCACCTCTCCTCAAAATGCAGAAAAGAAATGGAGTGTTAAAACCCGTTATCGATAAAGCGCTGGTCGATCTAAACGGTAAACCGTACCAAACTCTTCAAAAAAATCGCGCTGCTTGGATGAATCATTCTGCCTACGAAAATCCTGGCCCGCTTCAGTTTGAAGGCGATCCTCAAATCACCGATTCTATTCCTCTCATCCTCCAATGTTAGATTTTCTCGCTCAAGCTTATTACCGGTTTAAAGTCCCTCTCTTTGAATGGAAAGAGCAGCAGTGGGTTGCTCGGCAGTTTTATCACGATGCAGCGTTTAAGGCTCTTGATCAAGAGCTGCTATCAGGTCCTAACCCTTACATCAGCGCAAAGGTCTTTCCCTATGGAGAAACTCCACTTAGGGCTCTTTATGCCATGGCTCAGGCCATCGATCTAAAACCGACGGATCATTTTGTTGATTTAGGATGCGGAAGGGGACGGGCGGTATTTTTTCTATCCCGCTTCTTTGGTTGCCAAGCTACAGGGATTGATCTCACGCCCTCTTTCATTCATAAAGCTGAGCGTCTAGCAAAAAATCACCGACAAAAAAAAGTCACGTTTCTTTGCCAAGATTTTACTTCGTACGATTTTCAAGAAGCATCATGTGTTTATCTGTACGGAACGACCTATTCCGATGAGTGCCTTGCAAAACTTGAAGACAAACTTCTCCAGCTTCCGGAAGGAAGCCGGATTGTTACCGTCAGTGAACCTTTGAAAAATTTCAGGTTTGCCCATGAGCTGGAGGTTTTATTTGCTTGGGGAAAAGGGAGCGTGTTTTTACATACATCGCCAGCATGTAGCCCGTCATTAAACCCTCGTGCATCGCACCTTCAGCTCTCGTAATACCATAGGTCATGTTGCACCACTCATTCCAAACCTGCATCGTTTTTTGTGTTGGAATGGCTACTGGAGGAAACAAATCATTCAATGAATTTGATACACCAAAGTCGCTCAAATCGATTCCTAGTTCTTTCACCTTTGCCATGAATGTTCCCATTATACGTGGGTAAGCGGCTTTAACGTTTGAGCCTAAGAAATGACCTGCAGCTCCCCCTAAGAGAGCACCTCCGAGGGTGGGAAAAGGGCGGTATCTTATTTGGATGACAAGAGCAATAACTTTAAGAACGAGTGTAAACATGTTTGGTGTCTGAGCATCTATTTTAGGAGATTCACTTGGAGTCTTTTCAACTTCTTTCGGAAGCTCAGCGGCTGCTTGTTTTTGTTTCATCAGATTGAAGCACTCGTAGGCTAATTTTATGTGGGTAAAGCCCATGCAAACAAACTTAAAACGGTCTGATTTGCTAGATGTTGCCATGAATTTTTTTGTGAGATCGACCATAAGGTAAGTCTTTAGTGCCAACCCAACTCCCACAAATAAAGGGATGCTCTTATTGACGGCATCTCTATAGGGAACTATCTCCACACAACAAAGCTTTAGTGCTGCGATGACTACTTTGCTTATTTCATAAGACTTTATCAGGGGTTGCTTTTCTGCAACTTCTAACTGTGTGGGGAGTTTTGTAGCAATTTTTGATAAAAATCGTGAGACGCCCGAGACAAGATATGGAAGATCTGAAACCTTGTCAACGCTTCCTAAATAGGATCCTCCAGCACAGAGCACATGTATGCCGTAATTGTATATAGCCATTTGTACCTCACAAAGTGAAAACGTTGTACCATTTTCAACATTTTACTATCTACGATTTTCAAAAGACGAGTTCTTTCCCTTGCATTAAGCTGCTCGAGAAAGCATATGGAGAGGATGCAACGGATAAAATCATTCTGTTCCATCCGTTCCAAATTTTAGTCACTTTACCAGTTTCCGGCGGAGGTGTATTTGAAAATTCAGATAACATGTTTGCTAAAGCTTCAAGCGGGTTTTTGATGAAATCGGGTTGTGAGGCTACTAGACTTCTCACGACATGAGAAAAGTCATTTTTAGCAAAGAAAGCTCCAAGTCCTAAGCCTGCTAGAGTTATGAGAGGTCTGTACTTGAATTGGAAATAAAGTGAAGAGGCTTTAAGCAGGTAGTCCAAAACCTGCGAATCTATAGACTTAGCTGCAGGTTCATTTGCCTCAGAAACAGTTTCTTTTGTTGGAAAAAGAGAGTTGAAATAGCCAGCTGCATAGTAGGCTGCTGAGTAAGCCATGCAAAAGTACATCAAATGGTCTGTCGGTGATGATGCATTTCTGAATATTTTTGCATTATGGATGCTTTGTTGAATTTGTATCCCTATTCCACATGAAAATAAGGTTCTTGAGAGTAAAGGGTTTTCTAGCATTTGTCCAACTTCTGGCATTGCCTCCATGCATTGGATTACCATTCCCGTTGAGGCACGGTTTCTTAACAAATAACCTGCGGCGACAAAAGGGAGTGTCTGTAGAGCTTTTTCGCCCAGAAAAGCTGTTTTCTTATAGGTGGTTTCTCCAGGTATCGATTGATATAGTTTCTGAATAGGTTCGGAAATAGCTTTAAGATGCATTTTAACCCCTTGAATTTGCAAACATTATATCAGTTTGTTGAATTTTTCACAAAAAAATAGTTGCAAACATAATATAAATAATTTAAATTAAAGATAGAAACTGTGTTAAAGAAGTTAGAATGATTCTTAAAACTTAGGTTTTAAGCATCAGAACTTGGGTAACCATATCCTCTTAGAGAGGTCTTGACCGGACGATTTATGTCATGCATAAATTTCCGATCTAAATAGCTCAAGTTAAGATAACTTCTATCCTCTCTATGAGTTTATGGTCTTGACAACAGTTGTTATCGAGATTACCAAAACTCATAGAGGGGTCTTTTTTTTTCTGAGTGATTCAAAATAATCAAGTCTTTTCTTCATTTCACGTTCAAAACCCCTTTCCACAGGACGGTAGTAGCTAGGCCTTGCCATGTCTTGAGGAAAATAATTCTGCCCGGAAAAAGCATCTGAAAGGTCATGGTCATACTGATAATTTTCCCCGTATCCTAGGTCTTTCATGAGCGGTGTTGGAGCATTGATGATCCACGAAGGAGGCGGCTTTTGAGAGGAGTCTTTGGCAGTGGTTTGTGCTTTTTTAAAAGCGGTGTAGATGGCATTGCTTTTAGGAGCCAAGGCGAGATAGACAACAGCTTGCGCAAGAGCTAAATCTCCCTCAGGAGATCCGAGCTGATCAAATGCTTGCCATGCCTGCAGGGTTATTTGGAGAGCTTGCGGGTCGGCAAGTCCTATGTCTTCAACGGCCATGCGGACGATGCGCCTTGCAAGATAGGCCGGGGACTCGCCGCCTTCTAACATCCTTGCAAGCCAATATAGCGCTGCATCTGGGTCCGATCCTCGGACCGATTTGTGAAGGGCAGAGATGAGCTGATGGTGGGTATCATCATGGGCATCGTAGAGAGCAGATCTACGTTGGACGAGGTTTTGCAGTCTTGCAGAGTCGATCTCTCCTTCGGTACCTTGAAGGTTTTCGACAAGGTTTAATAGATGCCTTGCATCTCCTTGGGCCATCTGAATTAAAATACTACGGGCATCAAGAGTGAGTAAAAGGGAGCCCACTTTCTTCTCGCAGCGGGAAAGGATTTGTGAGAGTTCATCATCTGTAAGGGCCTTGAGCTGAAGCACGCGCAGGCGGGAGAGAAGCGCTTTATTAAGAGCAAAAGAGGGATTTTCTGTTGTGGCTCCAATAAGAATCAATGTTCCATTCTCAAGATAGGGGAGAAAGATGTCTTGCTGGGCTTTGTTAAAACGATGGATTTCATCAACGAAGATGACGAGCCGTTTTTGCAATAGGGGATGATTTTTTTGCTCTTCGATCAGCTTTTTAAGATCCGAGACTCCTTGCATCAGCGGGCTGATGGGATAAAACTGGGCATCGAGAGATTTTGCATAAAGGCGGGCAAGTGTTGTTTTTCCGCAGCCTGGAGGCCCCCATAGCAAAAGTGAGAGAGGCTTTTTAGTTTTGATCAGATGGGTAATAAAACCGTCTGTTTGGATTAAATGCGTTTGACCGGCAATCTCTTCTAGGGATAGCGGTCTTAGCTGTTCTGCTAAGGGGGCGTTACTCATCATGCTTTACCTGACGTATCCATTCTGGTTTTTTAAACAGATGAATGATCAGAGGTATGCCGCACATCACAGAAAGTCCAAGAATAAGGAAGAATTCATAGAAGAAGATGCTTCCTGTCATTAGCTGCCCCGGCGGTATAAAACTGATGAAGATGGCAAAGAGGGATGCTAATATCCCGAGTGCTGCTGCTGTCCAAATACCAACCTTCCCAAAAGGAACTTTGTAAGGGCGAGGAACTTTAGGATGGGAACGCCTGAGTTTGACTGCCGAGATGAACATTAAAATGTACATGATCAAGTAGCTTTGGGCAGATAGAGCAGTCAAAATCCAGTAGGAAGCGCCTACAGTTGGCATTTTAAGGAAAACCAAAGAAACAAACGTCACAATGATCGCTTGGAAAAACAAAAGGTTAGTTGGAACCCCGTTTTTGTTTAGTTTATGAAAGAAAGGAGGCAGATCTCCTTTTGTAGAAGTTGCATAAAGACCTTTAATCGGACCGATAATCCAAGCGTTTACTTCGGCAATCGCTCCGATAGAAAGTAAAATGGCCATTGTTGAGAGCAATCCTTGTAAATTATACCGGCTGAAGAACTTTCCAAAAGCTTCGATGAGGCCTGACACCAGGCTGATTTCATTTTTTGGGATGACGACTGCAATCGATAATGATCCCAGCATAAAGATAAAAAATGTGATCAAGGCAGCGATAATGATGGCTTTAGGATAATTTTTTTGAGGATTTTGCACCTGGCTGGCATGAGCCCCTGTGACCTCTAAGCCTGCAAAAGCTAAAAACATTCCTGCTAAAAAGACTAAGTTATCGACTTTTTTCGGCGACGGTATGACGGAAGCCCAATCAAAAGTAATATAAGAGGGGCGCCCCTCAAAAATCCAATAAGCACCCAAGGAGATGATCAGCACACCTGGAAGAATGGTTCCTACAATCACGCCCAGCGTAGAAAACCAGCTCGATGTTTTAATGCCCAAATAGTTCAATAGCGTCATTCCCCAGTACATCACAAGGATCACGGTTAAGATATAGTAGTTATTATGTGCCAGTGCCGGATCAATGACATAAGCCATTGTCGATGCTACAAAGGAAAGAATCACAGGGTACCAAGAGAGATTATGAGCCCATTGAACCCAGACTGCAAAGAATGCCCATCTGTCTCCTAAAGCCTCGCGGATCCAAATATAAACCCCGCCGGTTTTAGGCCAGCCAGTTGCAAGTTCTGCTGAAATCAAGGCGCATGGAACTAAAAACATTAATGCAACAATCAAAAAGTAGAAGATAGCCCCTAAGCCGTATTCAGATACCAGTGGAAGGTTGCGAAGGCTTGCCATGACAGAAACGTTGAGCATGGCCAGAACAAAGACACTTAGGACGCGTTTATTTTTAAGCATATGGATTAGAGTGTAGTAAACTTTGCGGCAAATTACTAGAAGTAATTATACTCCGATCATTTGAGAAGATGCCCTGCTTTTACAAGCGCAGCATCAATTTCTGAAAAAATGTGTTGTTCTCCAATCGTATCTATAAGCCCAAATTTTTTGAGATGTTGCTTTGTCTGACGGTTAACTTCTGCAAGAAATAGGATAATATTTCTTTTCTTGCATTGCTCATAAAACTCTTCGAGGCCATACATTCCAGATGCATCAATCATTGGAACTGCTCGCATGCGAAGAATGAAAATCTTCTGTGTTGCTTTAGGAGTTATTAAAAGATCTCTCAATATATTCGCTGCGCCAAAGAAGAAGGGGCCTTGAATTTCATAGACTTCGACTCCAGGAGGCACTACTTTTTTAGAGATGTCTTCAGGATCTTTTTTCTCAGGAAAATCTACTTGCGGCTGATTAAAAATTTGAGATAAAGAGACTGCTTTTGATATTTGACCCATTCGTTTCATGAATAGGAAACTGGCTAAAATCATTCCAACTGAGATTGCAACTGTCAAATCAACAAAGACTGTCAGGAGAAATGCCGTTAACAGGATGATCCGATCCTCATAAGGAGCTCTGAAAAGGCGGATAAAATGATTCATTTCACTCATGTTCCAAGAGACCATAACTAAGACTGCAGAAAGGGCAGCTAGTGGAATTTTGCTGACGAGAGGCGCAAAACAATAAAGGATCAAAAACAATACAAAGGCATGGATCATTCCAGCCATTGGAGTTTTTGCGCCGGTCTTAACATTTGCCGCAGTCCTAGCAATGGCACCTGTCGCAGGAATTCCACCGAAAAGAACCGATCCAAAATTGGCAGCTCCCTGAGCTATTAATTCACAGTTCGAGCGGTGTCGGCCGCCGATCATTCCATCCCCTATGACGGCAGAAAGCAGGGATTCGATGCTTCCTAAGAACGCAATAACGATCCCATTAATGAAGATTTCCTTAAATTGTCCGGTTGGAATGCTAAAGTTTGGAAAAGATGGGATGGGTAAATTTCTTGGGATCTCTCCAAAACGAGACTCAATGGTTTCTACAGATAGATTTAACCAGGTGCATAGAACCGTACCGAAAACAATAGCGCAAATTCCCCAAGGAATCTGGGGAACAAAGCGCCGTATTAGTAAAATGACTCCTAAGGTTCCGGCTGATAAAGACAAGGTCGAGGGATTAAAAGTGGAAAAAGCATCAAAATACGAGAGCCATTGCTTAGTAAAGTCTGCAGGCGGGGTTCCCATTTGCAGCCCGAAAAAGTCTTTGATCTGTGTTGAGAAAATAATCACAGCAATTCCAGTGGTAAAGCCGGTGATTAATGGATAGGGAACATATTTGATCCACGAGCCAATACGAAAAATTCCTAATAGCACGAGAATAACAGCTGCAATCACCATCGACATGCAAAGACCGCTATATCCTGTTCTCTGTATGACTCCATAAACAATCACTACAAAAGCTCCTGTAGGACCTCCGATTTGGATGCGGCTTCCTCCTAGCGCTGAGATCAGAAAACCAGCGATAATCGCAGTGTAAAGTCCTCGCTCAGGAGTTACACCGGAAGCAATAGCGAAGGCCATTGCAAGAGGAAGCGCAATGATGCCTACGGTGATTCCGGCCAGCAAATCTTTTTTAAATATCGAAAACTTGTAGCCCTTGGTTAGATAAAGGTATGATTTTGGAATAAATTCATGAAATTTAGAAAAGGGCATGGCAAATTCCTTTGAGAAACGATTCTATTACTCGATCAAGATTAACCGCGAGAGCTTTTGCTGCGCTCCAATCCCCATTTTTAATCGTTAGAGAGCACTAGACAGGCTTGACATTTTCGGAGAGCCACTGAATGATGCTGGCGTCTTCATAGATGGCTTTGCCATCAACGATCAAACAGGGAACAATTAAATACCCGCCCACTGTTCCAAGTACTTCTTTTGCTTCTTTATCATGTGTTACATCTTTAAGAGGGATCGATAAATTGTTACTTCTAATGTAAGCAAGTACTCTTTGGGAATGGGGACATTTAGGAGAGTAATAAAGTGCAATAGATTGCACCTGGGGTTGCTCAGTAGCTGCTATGGGTGCAGTAGTAAAATCGGCTAAGAAACAAAACAAGGATGCTAATATCATAAGAATGATTTTTAGCATGATCCGCTAAGAAGGTCAACAAATTTTCTATTAGATGTACGAGCACAGTTTTATAATAAAATCGTTCAGCATAATAAAATTATTTGCAAATTAAAATAAATTTTATTACATTAAGAATTGTAGGGAAAAGACAGGTGTTTAGTTTCCCCTTTGAAATAGGGGATTTTAAACTAGGCCTACAGATTAACAAGGAGTAAACAATGGCTAAGAAAAAAAGAGCACGTAAGTCTACACGTAAGACTACTGCTAAAAAAGGTAAAAGACGTACAGTACGTCGATCAAAAAAAAGAGCAGCTCGATAAGCTGATTTTTTTCTAAATCTAATCGAGCAATCCTTAGGGATTGCTCGATTTTTCTTTAAAGGCCCCTTCCATTACAAAATCGGTGATAGGACGTCTAGTAGACGGAGCTTCTCTTTCCTGCAATTCAGCAGGGAGTGTTTCTTTGGGCGCAGGCTTGCCAATTGCTACCATAGCCTCAACGGTGTAATCTTGAGGAATGTGCAATTTCTTTTTAGCCGCTTCATAGTCAAACCCTTCCATTCCGTGGACAACGAGTCCTTGTCCTGTACCTTCTAGGGCCAGCGACATCCAAGCAGCTCCCGTATCAAAGCTATGCGTTCTGGCAAGTTTATGATTATGGTAGAAGTTATTCTTGGAAACAATAAGAACAAGGGCGCTACTATTTTGAGTCCACCCTTGGTTAAAGGGCACTTGAAGTTCATGCAAAGCTTTCCAAGCAGGAGTCCCTTTCAATCCATAAATAAAGATCCATGGTTGATTGTTGTAGCTCGAAGGGGCCCAGCGAGCGGCTTCGAACAGTGAGAAGAGCTGCTCTTGAGAGATAGGTTCTCCTGACATAGCTCTTGGCGACCATCGATTGAGCAGAAACGAAGAAATAGGATAATCGGCTTTGCGGCGTGCTTTAACTTCGGGGGATAAATCGTCTTTTTTCATAAATTGAAGTATGTATAATCATAGTTTTGAAATCAACTGCACAGAAGGAAATGTTATGAGAATCGCCATTATCGGATGCGGAGTTATTGGAAGCGCATTTGCGATCCATTTTGCAAAAAAATCGTCTGTGATTGTTTGCGATAAGACGCTTGCTAAAAGCTCTAAGCTTGCACAAGAGATTGGAGGCTCTGCAACTGATAAACCAGCAGATGCAATTCAAAATGCAGAGCTTATTCTTCTTGCCATCAAGCCAAAAGATTTGCAGGATTTTGCCAGAGAAAATAGCCCTTTATTTAAGCCGTCTCAAATTTTAGTGAGTGCGCTTGCAGGAACTCCTGTTGCAACTCTAAGAGACTACTTTAATAAACCTCACATCATTCGCTGCCTTCCCAATCTTCCCATGCTCTCTGGTGAAGGTGTCATTGGTTTTGTAGAAAGCGATGTCTCAAAAGAGACCATCAACATGCTTTTTCATGGTTTAGGTCTGCTCATGTGGCTCTCGGAGGAAAAGCTCGAAGGGTTATCGGCGCTTGCAGGGTCAGGTCCTGCGTTTATCTATGTCATCATTGAAGCGATGATTGATAGTGGAGTTTTTCTAGGATTCACACCAAAGGAGTCCAAAGAACTTGTTTTGAAGACTCTGGAGGGATCAATTAAGCTTCTTAAAGAGACAGGATCGTCTCCTGCAGAGCTTAAACTCAAAGTGGCATCGCCAGGAGGCACGACTATTGCAGGGCTTAAAGTCCTCGAAGAAGACGGCGTGCGAGGAACATTAATGCGCACCTATCAAGCAACTCTACAAAAAGCGCTTGAGATTCAGAGTCAGCTCTAAAAAATGACGAACCCTTAGTCTTTAAAGAGATCTAATGGAGATACTAGCAAAAGACATGACTGCAAAAATCTCGCTCGTTATACTCAAGCGCTATAATTTCTGAAACAAGTTCTCTGTGACCGTATGCAGTTGCTGTAGAAATAGCTTTTGAATAAAGCTTATCGATGTCAGTCCTACTTGAATTAGAGTGATGCGTGAGAAGATAATGAAGTGTCTCTGAATGGCTATATACAGCCGCAGCATGGATGGCTTGCGCGAAACTGTCTTGAAGCAAATTTTCTTGTGGAATAAGACGATAATTCAAAAGCATCTGTACCATTTTAGTGTGACCGTTTAAAGCTGCATGCTGCACTGCCAACCCATGAACATCATTGGATATGTTATTCTCATGCAAAAGCATCTGAACTATTTTAATGTGACCGCTTAAAGCTGCATACCGTACTGCCCACCCACGATCATCATTGGATATGTTATTCTCATGCAAAAGTTTATGGACTGTTTGATATTGGCCATAGAAAGAAGCATCTTTAAGTGCTGCTAAAAGTTGTCGTTGCAAATGGGGAAGCTTTTCAATGACTGACTGCACTAATTGATCGTTCCCATAAATCGCCGATGCTCTTAAAGCTATTGAGGCTAATTTTTCTTCAGATGAAAGAAAGACTAACTGAGATTTAGCATGAGTATTGATTAGAGAAAGTAGATCTACAACTCGAGTGCACTGAGGTTGAACTTCTCTCCATTGTAGTTCACTAGAATGATGATCTGGGTCGGGTACTTTTTGTTGAATTAATGCAAGATCCTCGAAGATTGTATTGCATAACTGCTTAAGTTTTTCAGAGACGTATTTTTCTACAACAATTTTCCAATCCTTACAAACCAATGAATATTGACTAAATGTGCGTGGGTTCTCAAAATCTAGAGCTAAAATCATTTGAGTTTCATAAGGTCCCAGACCGGGGAATGTGTTTGAT
>JAGOLG010000037.1 GCA_017994195.1 Rhabdochlamydiaceae bacterium | reverse complement strand
GCAAGATATTCTGCGGGAACTTTCTCAGGATCTCTTTCTGGATATGAATTAATTAACGTCTCAATAAGCGTTCTTGTTGCACAAAGGCGTAAAATATCTAAAGGATGTTTTTCAGATGGAATTATTTTTCTGGTGAACCGAACCTCTGTTGCTTGATCATTATGGATAATCTTTCCAAAAATGCCACTGTTAGATGGGATGCGAATGTCAGGATGTAATTCAGAAATCCAGAGTGTTTTTTCATCGGGAAACGTTAGTCCAAGCGCTCTTCGTAATTTAATGTCCTTGGAATGCAAAAGACCTGAGGTTTGCAATTCATCACGGACACCAATTAAATACCCAGCTAGTCCAATCGCAAATGCCGGACCCAAATTGCGAACCCCTAAAACATCGGACGCCAATTCCAAACTACATGTAGACCAGTAATTTGCAAGTGAATTTCGATATTTTTCATCTATTTCTTCTGCATTTCGAAGTTTTTCAAAAACTGTATCTTTGATTTTTAGGAATAAATTGGGTAAAGCACTGAGGAAATGATGCCCTCCAATTTCATGACTAATAGATGACCACGCAAGTAATCCATCATATCTAAGGGCAACAGGTAATCGAATTATTGTAACACGGTTACCTGTGTACTCAGCTGGCAAGTCTTGTGGGGCGTAGGTATAAGGGCCATCCATTCCCCATCTTGCCATTGGAAAAAGTGTTCTCTGTATAATCTGCCAGACTTTTGTAGCCTGAACCTTTACGCTTGAGCTGAGAACCTCCATGTGGAGAGAACTGGCTATTGCTTGAAACGCCAGTAGGTCGCGATGAGATTCGTCGTAGCATGATTCATTGTATTTCTGAAGCAGAGCCTCAATTACTTCGAATAAAAAAGTACGGGTTCTCAAATCAGCCTTATTTGGATTTTCAAATAACTGTTTAAATTTTGATTCCTCATCATATCTTTTTAAGAATTGATTCATAGGATCAAGAACCTGAATCTTTTCGGTTGCTGACAGAGCATTGCCTTCTCGAAGCGTTTCAAAAATTCTTGTAATATTCGCTAAGTCGGGTTGGAATAATTGTCCACGTAAAGCATATCGAATATCAAGAGAAGCATCGTAAAATTGTTTAAACTCAACTGCCATATTATGAAGTCCATTTTGAGATTTTTTTCAATTTCATAACCGTTCCTTCGGCGATGCCAATCAACAGTCAATCGTCTTTATTGACGATTAACTGGCATTAAAAAGACTTACTTTTATGACTTTTTCATAAAGCGGGTCATTTCCAATATGGTTTTGAATAGATACTTTCCAAGGTCCTCTAGGATCTAATTTTGAGAAGATATTTTTTCTTATCTCTGATGGAATTTCTTGAAATGTAGAATCAGGTTTAAGTGAAAAAACCTCATGATTTCTACGAGCCATTAGCGCTTTCATTCGGTCTGTTGTTGAATTCTGTTCAATGATAATATCTTTTCCGTTGAGAATTCCAATCTGTTTTGTTTCTCCTTCACTTATAGCAAAAACAAATGCTCCAGATTCACCACTCTTATCATCCTCCCAAAATTGTAACACTCTATTTGGTTGGGATGCTCCAGAACCATAAATGTAGTAAAAATTTCCTATAGGTATCTGCATAAATTTTAGACCTCCTCAAACCTGATAGTTTCAATACCAGCTAGATTTCTTCTTATCACAAAAGCTGATGAAGAAGGAATCTAACTAACAGAAATATTACAACAGGTCTTTATTTGATTTAAACATATTTTCAACAACGATAAAGTTGCAAAAGATGACTGAAGGTAGGAAAAAAAAGTATTTCTCCTAAACCTCTAGCTGATAAATATTTCAATATATTTTGTTATAAAGAAAAAATCAGAGTAATATAAAACTTGCAGCCTGCAGGAAATTATCGTATTTCCATTACGAATAAGATTTTGATCTAACAGAATACCTCAAAGGAGAAAGCAAATTCACTATTTGAGATCGAGAGGCTATAATCACCCCATCTTTTTCCCATGATCCCAACGCGTTTCAATGCAGACGCCTTTGTCATCGTAAGATTTCTTATTTCCGTGAAGCTCATCATTTTCAAAGATTTGAAGCGCGATTGGCTTTCCTTCGTCATTGTATTTATTCAGCTTTCCATGACGAAGTCCTTCTTTATATTCGCCTTCAAAAATGAGAATGCCTTTCTCATTGAAGCGCTCTGAGAGTCCATGAAGTTTATCGTCTTTGTAGTACGATTGGTGGGCAAGTTTTCCATCTTCAAAATATCCTTTTTCAAGACCTTGCTTTTGATCTGCAACAAAGCTGACTTCAGTAAGCACTTGACCTGAAGGGTAGTACTCGAATGCAGGTCCTTCTTTTTTATCTTGGTGGAATATAATTTTAGCAAGGGTGCGGCCTTTCTGATCAAATGCTAGGAATTCACCTTCTTTAACCCCATCTTTGAAATGTGTGACTGCAACTCGTCTTCCACTCATATCATATTCAACAGCTTCTCCTTCTGGTTTTCCTTGAACGACGTTGATTTCAAAAGCCTTCACCTGTTCTTGATCTTTATTTAATGGATAGAAGATTTGGTGAATCCCATGGCGGATATTCTTTTCATAATGAAATACAGCACTTCGTCCATCAGGGAACTTCTGGAAATGCTTTCCATTCATCTGTCCATTTTCATACCACGATTCCGCAATCAGGTTTCCTTCTTGATCCCAGCTGGCGCTCATTCCATGCAATACGCCGTCTTTATAGCTGCGAGAAGAGTAAGTTTTTCCATCGGGATAAAATTTTTCAACCTTTCCTTGAAGCCTGCCCTCTTGATCATAGCGGGAGATCGAAGCCAAGACTCCTTGCTTACCTTCATTTTCTGCAGGATGATATTCCCGATGCTCTCCAATGCAAAGGCCATTTTTATAAAGCTGGCTCAGTTGCAGAGATCCATTGTCATAATAGGTTTCGACAGCGCCATCTAAGACATTGTTTTTGTAATGGGCTTTAGAACGGAGAAGACCTGTCGCATAAAACTGCTCTTCAGCACCTTCTTTTTTTCCTTCCTTGAAGTGGATTATATGCCGCGGACGGTCTTTTTCAAACCATGTACGGACTGTCCCATGAGGCTGGTCGTCAAGATAGTTCACATCTGTAATGAGATCGCCCTTTTCATTCCATTCCAGGTGAGCTCCCTCTTTTTTGCCATGATCAAAATGTTGTTCGGACCGCATGAGGCCTTTTTCATCCCATTCCCTTCGGACGGAATTCAATTGATCATGAACCCAGAATTCTTCTAATTTTTTCTGTCCATTTTCATGCCAAGCAAGAACATGGCCGTCTTTGAGTTCTTCTTTGAAATGCGCTTTAATAGAGGGTTTGCCATTCTCGAAAAATTCTTCAAAAACTCCATCCCTTTTTTTGTTTTTATAATATGCTTGGGCTTTGATCTTGGCAGACGGGAAATATTCTTTTTGAGGCCCTTCAAACTCTCCATTTACATAGAACGATTCTCTTTTAAGAGCACCATTGTCGTACCACTCTTTAAAAGAACTTTCTAGAAGGCCGTTTTTTAATGTGTACTCCGCAACTTTTTGCCCTTGAACATTCCATTCCTCAATAGGTTGTAAAAGTTCTCCTTCATGGTTGAAAATAGCTAAGAAAGCAGGTGCTGCATTTTCATGGTTTCTATAATGTTTGCCAATAGCAGTTCCATTTTTATATTCACCTTCACCAATAAGTTTTCCTTCATGATCAAAAAATTGCTCTTTCCCTTCTTTTTTCCCATCTTTAAAGCTGACCTTATAGGCTTCTTTTCCATTTGGATGATATTTGACATGAGTTCCAATAGGCTCTCCCAGCCGGTAGTCTTGAACTTCTTGAAATGCATGCCCTTCACCATAGACAACAACGGCAGGATTTTTTCCGTTTGAGTGGAGTGCTCCTTTTTCATAGTGTCTTGAAACTCTAAGAGACCCGCTTTCATTCCATTCTAGAGCTGTTCCATGAGGAACCCCCTCTTGATAGGGAATAATAATAGCCCTGCCGCCTTTAGGAAAATAGCGAATGACGTCTCCATCAAGCTTGTCATCTTTAAAAAGCATCTCTTCTGAAACGACGCCATCTTGATGGTAGGCAAACGTACGCCCTTCACGTTTTCCATCTTTGAAGTTCGCAAGCAATTTGAGCTGTCCTGAAGGATAAAAAAGGCGCAAGTTTCCATCGAGCTTTCCATATTTGTAAGTTGCAACACGCTCAAGATGGCCGGCATCATCCCATGCCATTTCAACCCCATGTAGAACAGATTGATCTTTTCCTTCAGCATCTTGTTGGACGGTAACGTCAATATCTTGTTTTTGACGGCCGCTTGTCGCATGGTAGGTGTAAATTTTAACAGGAACATCTGGGCCATCGCCTAATTTTTCAGAAAATACAATTTGCGCGGGCTGTCCAGAGGGATACTTCTCGACTATCTTTTCTTGCCAGTGCGGCTCGATTTGCCGGGGAAGAGGAAGCTGCTCTGTAGGCATCTGCGCCATTAGAAGCAGAGCACCCACAACGATTCCAGCAAATTTTTTCATAACAACTCCTAGTCTAGACTTTTGACTAGGATACGGGAAACGTGTGAAAAAAAAAAGAACTCGGTGTTTCCACCGAGCTCTTCATCAAAAAGAACTTAACACTTCTTGATTGGGTTCTTATATGAAGAATCCAACGTAAGAAAGGAACACACCCCAAACGAGTGGGATGATTCCCATTACTTTAGAAAATCCATGTTTGCCCATCATGATATCAATAAGTAATTGTGGAACAAAGAGTCCCATAATTCCACGAATGACCATGACCCATCCTAAAATAGTGACGAGTACGAGCAAGTTCCATCCCCAAAGATCGTACTGGCTTAATACAGTAAAACCGATCAAGAGATTAAAAACTGAATTCATATAAAAAAGTCCTGCAGAACCTTTGATTCCGTTCAAAACTTTTGTATATTGATCACAATAGAGCAGCATCCAGAGTCCTAAAATTACTAAAAACGGACCAAAGATACTTGCGAGCCACATAGCTGCGTTTTGCATTCCTTTCCTCCTTAGCTAAACGGGTTAGGATTTACACCCTAATCTAATGTGCAACATAATGATTAAAGAAATTATTTGTCAAACTAACTGTAAAAATATTATTTAAACAAAGTCGTAATTATTTCAGCTTCTGTGAGTTAACGATTGGCTTTTTTGCAGTAAAGCCCTATGAGTTCGGCTTTTGCTAGCACGTGAGAGGCCATAGACGCCTCCACTTCTTGTTTAGAAACCCCCGGTTTTAGTTTCAATAATTTATCTAGAGCATATAGTTTAAAGAAATAACGATGCTCTCGATCTGGCGGGCATGGACCTTGATAATGCATCTTCCCTCCTGTCCCACGGCCTAAAACTCCTGGAGGAGTCGAGTTTTCAGAGATCTTCTTTGTATCTGGCGGAATATCATAAACGACCCAGTGGACCCACATTTGGTCCTTTCTGACAAAGGCAGGAACATCGGGATCATCCATAATAAGGACACAGGAGACCGCCTCTTTGGGAACATCGATAAACTCTAAGGGGGGACTCAAATCGGCTCCTTCGCAGGTATATTTTTCAGGGATAGTTTCCCGATCTTCAAAAGCAGCGCTTATAATTTTCATTTTGATGCCTATAGCTGTTTTTTAATCTCATTCAGGTCCGGAAGATTGATGGGTCCGGTCTCCTGAGGGGCTTTTTCTAATAATTTAATCAAGTGTCCTCCCTTCAAATCGAGCCACCGCTCGTCTCCTTTTGAGGAAAGCTTAATATGCGATAGTGGGCGAATAAGGCCATTAGAGTAAATGGTAATAGAATCGATGGGGTTCATTTCTTCAATATGCGATAAGTCCAGTGTTTGAGATTTTAAGATGGTTTCATCGCAAGAACTTTTAGCCATTAGCTTTCCATTTTCCTTGGTAAAGCTTACTTTCATATCGGACTGCAAGGAGAGAGCTTCAATCTGCAATTCTTGCAAGAGCTCATAAAGCGCCTCTACTTCCAGCCTAAATCTATAGGATTGATAAAGGGGTCTGAGCGAAAAAGCAGAAACACCTGCAAGAACTCCCACCAAAACGAGAACAATCATAATTTCAATTAAAGAAAAAGGATGTCTAGCGGCTTTACATGTCATTTTTTCTGATCATATCGATAACTCGAGATATGAAGCTCTTCATCAACTTGCGTGATGATATAAGGTTCATTCCAACCATCTTTAAGAAATGCATCCAGGTTCTGAGGAGAAATAAATTGCGACTTACTCACACATTCTTTGACTTTGGGCGAATCAGAAGATCCTACTAAATCGGCTCGCGAATATTTTCCTGTTTCGAGCTGCAGCTCTAATATCTCTTTGAGGCGCTTCATCCCTTCTTCTGTACGAAATACTTTTCCTCGGTCAAGAGTTCCTTTCAAGTTGTAGCTGAGAACGCCGCCGATAACTCCGATCAGCAGAATCACAATCATAATCTCTAGAAGAGTAATGGGATGTCTTTTTCTTTTTAAACGCATAAGCTACCTCGCGGCAATCAGTATAAAGAAACAAAGATTTTCGTCGAAGAGCTCTTGATTTAATTAAAAATTAAGACGGAAATCTTCCTTCAAAAATTTTAGCAGGAGGTTACAATGGCAGGTCGAACAAATCCTAGTGATTACAATCCATTTTCAAAAATGGCACCGCTTGATGGAAGCTGGATTGAAGTGGCTCAACGAAACTTCACAAGAAGCAAGCCCTTGCTCAGTCGATTTGAACAAGCACAGTTCTTGGTGTATGGAAATCAACAAGATCCCTTTCAAGGAAGTCCTGTCGAAAGAGCTCAAAAAGCTTTTCGTTCAGCTGCACCTGAAAGATCACAACTAGTCGATCAATTCGCAAGAAGGACGATTGCTGCTATTGCTGATTGTCAACATGAAATTGAATGCAAAGTCAGAGATCTAACTCTGCAAGATCGAACCTACATCAGTTAGAGGGATGAGGATAGAGAGAACCACGGTTCCGATCAGGAGTCCTAAGACGAGAAGAAGAAGGGGTTGAAGAAGCGCTGAGTAACGCTCTAGGGTGCGCGTCAGGTCTTCTTCGCAAAGAGAGGCAATATGTTTGAGCATGGTTGCGTTTTGGCCGGTTTTTTCACCAATGGCTAGCATGCGAAAGACAAGAGACGGCATTAACCTGGTTTTTTCTATTTGTGTGCTAAGCGGCTCTCCTTCTGAGACATTTTTTTCTACATTCAGGAGCGCAGTTTCAAGGATTCTATTTTTCAGAACAGCGCGGGTTAGCTGAAGAGAGTGTAGAAGAGGCGTTCCTCCTTCGAGAAGTAAGCTGCAGGTTCTGCAAAATCGGACGGTAGCGGCAAGTAAAATCAGAGGGCCGATCAAAGGAAACTTAAGAAGGATGAGGTCCCAAAAAGCTCTGAAGCGGGGATGTGTTATACAGGTAAAAATAAGAAGAGAAAACAGAGCTGCGCTTCCAAAAATTAAAAATGAATGATCTAAAAACAAATCACTCAAGTTGAAGACAACTCGAGTGAGTGGATGAAGAGCTCTTCCTTCGAAAAGATTTTTAAGGGATGGAATCACCCAAATTAGAAGAGAAATAAAAACAGTGACGCAAAAACAAGCCAGAAAAATGGGGTAGGCAGTTGCAGCGATGAGTTGTTTTTTGAGGCGGCTTTTGTCTTGAAGGAGTACGGTGAGCTGCTCGAAGCTGCAGCTGAGCGCTCCCGATTCTTCCCCTGCACGGACCATAGAGATATAAATCGGATCGAAGATCTCCTTATAATAGGTCAAAGATGTTGAAAGGGCTTCTCCTTTTTTCACACGGTCGCATAGGTCAACTAAAATAGGATGGTAGGAGGCTTTGTGGTATTTTTCTTCCACGATGATGAGAGCTTCATAGAGAGGAATGCCTGCGGAAAGAAGCTGGCTGAGCATGCGGGTCATATCGGAGAGCTCAGAAAAGGGGATCGAATTTTTCTTTTTGGTTTCAAGGTAAGGGGCTACTTCAGTAATAACCATATTTTGCTGCCGGAGGCGGTCTTTGGCGGAAGTGAGAGAATCGGCTTCTATAACACCGGAGGTTTTTCGGCCGCTGGTTATAACGGCTTGGTAGCGGAAAAGCGGCATCGATTACACCTCTTCCCCAGCTTCATAGCCGCGGGTGACACGGAGTACTTCTGAAGACGTTGTTTGACCGGCTAGCACGAGCTCAGCTCCTGCTGCAAGCAAGGTGGACATGCCATGTTCTATAGCAACTTTTCGAAGTTTGACGCTATCGGCTGATACCAAGAGTTCTTCTTTGATGGGTTGAGAGACGGTCATGAGTTCATAAATTGCTTTACGCCCCTTATATCCTACCCCAAAACAATGGGGGCATCCTTTTCCGCGATAGAAGGGTCTTCCTATTTTAAGACCTAATTCTCGCAGCTCGGATTCTGTAGGATCATATTTTTCTAAGCAGTGGGGGCAATTTGCTCGGACAAGCCGCTGCGCTAGAACGCCAACTACAGTTGAGGAAAGCAGATAAGGCTCGATTCCCATATCCACTAACCGAGTCATTGCCGAAGGGGCATCATTGGTATGAAGCGTGCTAAGAACCAAGTGGCCTGTCAGAGAGGCTTGGATGGCGATTTCTGCAGTTTCTTTATCTCTGATTTCTCCAATCATGATTACATCAGGGTCTTGTCTTAAAATATGTCGCAGTCCCGTTCCAAAAGTGAGATGAATCTTGGGATTGACACCGACCTGGGCAATATGAGGAAGTTTGTATTCGACTGGGTCCTCAATCGTCATAATGTTGACATCCGGAGAGCTTAAATCTGAAACAGCGCTATACAGCGTGGTGGTTTTCCCACTTCCTGTAGGGCCTGTGACAAGAAGTATGCCTTCACTCAAATGGATAAGCGATTCAAAGCGATTGTAGAGCAAAGCAGGCATTCCTAGTTGAGAAAGCCCTAAAACGATGTTGCTTTTGTCTAAGATCCGAAGCACGACGCGTTCTCCATCAACCACCGGAATTGTGCTGACACGAAAATCGATTTCTCTTCCGCCGAAATGGAGTTTTATCCGTCCGTCTTGAGGAAGGCGCTGTTCTGCTATGTCAAGTTTTGCAAGAACTTTAATGCGCGAGATGAGAGCGGCTTGCAGCTCTTTTGGGGGCTCATGCCTTCGTTGGAGGACGCCATCAATACGGTAGCGTACGGCAAGTCCTTGAAACGACGGTTCAAAATGAATATCGGAAGCGCCTTGTTGAATCGCTTCTGAAACCATTAAATTTAAAAGCCGGACAAGAGGTGAATCGGCTGTTTGGTCGAGAAGATCGTATCCTTCGAATTGGAGCTCTGTTGATGTCGTCTGTTCTTTTAGATGAGTAATCAGAGAGGATGCGGCATCGCTTTTTTGGTGGTAGCACATTTCAAGCGCTGCATCTAGCGCTTCCTTGGTCGTTCCTATTTCTTTTAAGGGTCTTTGGAGAAGAGCTTTTAATTCTTCCAAGGCCTCAAGGTTGAGCGGATTTTCAACTGCAACAGTCACAATTCCATCTTCTTCCATGAGAGGGAGAAGACGGCGGCTTTTTGTAAAAACGTATGGAGCAGGATGGATCCCTTTTTGAATAAACGGGTATTTTAAGAGATCATTATCAAACGAAATCTGAAGATCTTCGCATAACTTTTCGTATTCAACGGTCATTGGAGAACAATGTTTTTAAGCTGTCTTTAAAAAACTTTCTTTTTTGTTTTTCGTAGGCTGTTTGCACTTGCAAAAGAAATTCTGGGATATCTCCGGGTCTTTTTTTAAGCTCTTCTGTTCGTATTTTGCTCACTTCTTCTTTTGGATCGTACACAATCTTAGGGGTGATGAAGAAAAACATTTCGGTATCGTGATCTGTCAATTGTGTGGTGCCAAAAAGTTTTCCAATACCCGGTATATCGCCAAAAAGAGGTACTTTTTCTTCGTGGTCATTGCGTGATTTTCTTCGGAGGCCGCCAATGATAACAGTTTCTCCATCAACAACACGTACTTCGTTTTGAATGTGGCGTCTATCGACCATTGGGCGGTCATCAGGATGAGGTTTTGTGGTGTCAAAAGTAATATCTGTTTGAAGAGTCACACATCCGAGCTCTCCTGGTTCATCTGCAATATGAATGGTAGGGGTTAAGTTGATAATAATACCGTAGTTGGCTCTTGCGAACGACTTTTCAAAAGATGTTCCTTTGTTGGTATCGATCGGAGCGGCGCCATTATTAATCGAAATTTCTTCAACGATAGAAATAGTGGCAGGCGTTTGATTAACAGTGATGACAGAGGGGGCTGCATTGAGCTGAATGTCATCTTGCGTCAGCAAAAAGTTATAGGCGACGTCGAAGTGAGGCGTGTATTTATGAGCAGGGCCATGGAAGAAGAATTGGAGTACGCCGGGCAAAGCCCCTTTTTCAGGCGGGAATGGTTTTACTGTCGGTACATAGGTAACGCCATTATGTGTTTTCCCCAGTTTTAAAAGATTGAGGCCATAGTTGTTCTGCGAGTGGAGGCGTCTTTCAAACATGAGAACTTCGATCTGGACCATTTTTTTCGGTATATCGAGTTTCTTAAGAAGCTCTTTGATTTTACTAAGGACATCGCGACGAACGGTCATGAGGATCGTCCCGGTTTTTGGATCGGAAATGAAATGGGCGGCAGAGCTTTGTTCAACATCTAATTTTGCCATGAGCCCGGGCTTGAGAGGAGCCGGTTGAACAACTAATGGAGCCATAGGAGGGTAGCCGTCTGGCGGCGCCTTTACGCCCTGCACTTGGGAGTTGAATGACACTTCGGTTTCTTTGGCAACAGGCTCTTGATTGGCTGTGATCAGAGACATGTAGACTTTTTCTAAAACGGCTGCAAGATCTGTGGGATCGCTATGGCGGCACGTATAAATATGAATGGTCATCTCGGCAGGATCTTCCATCTGATCTTCTGTATCTTTAACAATTTTTTCTGCTCTCTCCACGCTTTCTTTAGGACCAATAAAAACTAGGCTATTGCTTGCTCCGATTGAGAAAATCGATAAACTTTCGGGTTCTGGCTTTCCAAAAGGGGCGCGTGTTTTATCAAGAGCTTCGCTAAAGAAGTTTTGCAGGACTTTTTCCATCTCTCTCACAGGCAATTTGGAAACGGAAATGACTTTTGTTGTCTTTCCAGACTGCGATCCCCACACTTTTTCATAAAAATCTAGAAGCTTTTCAACTTCTTCTTTCATGGCAATAAGAGCGATTTTATTGCCGAGTTGATGAACAAATGTCTGTTTGTTATCCGAGAATTTTTCAAAAAATTGGAAAACCGATTTGACTTGTTCTATCGGAGGAATGACGAGATAACAAATCCGACTTGCGGGGGGCGCTAGCGCTACATGTTCACGTTTATAAGCAATCGTTTGCACGGCTCCTAAATCTTGTTTTAGAAGATAAAGCTGTTTTGCAAAAGGGTTGAGCCTTTTCAGGCCGAACCCATGGTGATAAAGCATCATCTCAAGCAAGTCGCACCACGATTCGCGAGGAATAGGAATATTAGAGTGAAGATGGAGTTTTAACGCAGAAAATTCTGAAGGGATGACGTAGAGAAAATCAGATGATCCATACTCCATGATAAGTTGAGTCAAAGTCACTTCTTCTTGATCCCATAGCGCAAATGACTCGCCGTCTAAGACGCCTTCATCCACGGCTGCTTGTCTCCAAGACTCTTCCAGCTCTTCTTTTTTTCGTTTAATTTCATTTACTTCAGCTAAAACAGTCCGGTAAGCTTCTGGATCTGCATTTTCTTTAGCGAGCTTTTGCGCGCGGAAATAAGCGCTGTGCAGGCTTTTTTTGAGTTGGCCAAGCTCTCGATTTAAATAAACTGCATCACCCGTCCGAGAATGAGTTTTCTCTGATAAAGAAGCCTTTTTTTCAGCGATTGATTCAGCACAGAGAATCAGAGGAAGCAGTGCCAAGAACAAAGCTCTCATAAGTCGTCCCCTTTTCTGATGCTATGTGAAATAACAGGTCTCTGAGAAGGATGTTTTGCGATTGCAGGACTGCCAGTTGCCGATCTTCTGGAACTATGAGGCTTCTTATCTGTTTGCAGAACAAGAGAAAGAGGCTCTGAGAGGGTGCGCATCCGATCAAAGGCTCTTCCTTGAAGAACGACTTTTCCTACAGAGGCTTCTATTTTTTCAAAAATATAGAGCTCCCCTGCAATTTGATGATTCAGGCAGGCATCTAAATCGTCTGCTGTTCGAACAGGTTTCCACCTATCATCTAATCGGATCCACCAGTCGCCTTCTCGAACGATCACCCGTCTTTTTCCTAATTGGCAGGTGATCTCTGTCGGAGATCGCGGACGGATGGCTGTGATGACTTCATCAATTTTAAGAGAAGATTTGGAAGGTGTTTGTGTTTCAAGGTGAATTGCTTGCGAAGAAAATCCCGATGAATCCCATACTTGAAAATCGGTTCCCTCAGAAGAGGTTTTAATAACTTGTGCGATGGGTCCGATCTCATCTGACTCCAGCTCATGTGTCCACATTTCTCCATTCCAATAGAGGCAGTCGCCGGGCTTTAGAAAATAAACATCGGGTCCAAGAGAGATTTTTGCTTTGCTGGTCATTTCTTTATATTCTTCTCCACCCCACCCTGTTAAAAAGACGTCTTTTCCCCAGACAGCTCCTCTTTTTAAAATCTCAATATACGATTCTTGGTCAAGAGAATGGGAGAAAATAGCAGAGAAGTTAAGAGTACATGATTCGCGGCTGTTTTGATGGTTGATTTCACAAATGAGAATGTTGTTTTCCAAAGAACGTGCTTTTATTCCAAGTTCTGTAGGCGCATCTGAAAATACAAATCGGCCCTCTTTGAACTCGAAGAATAAAGTTTCACCAAGGAAGATTGTTTTTTCTTGGGCAGAGGATCTGAGGGCTAAAGTGCAAGACAGCTCTTGATCGGGCCTTGTGTTTGCTCCAACCAAAATCAGCTCCTGCAGGAGCGGTTGTAATTCTTTAGAAAGAGTTGGAGAAAGTGCTAAAGGCCCTTGGCCGATTGCATCAAGAGAGGGTGTAGGAAGAAAAGTCGATGTTTTTTCTATCTTTGGCTCTCCGATCATCAAGAGAGCCCAGATGAATATCGTCATGAGCGCTGTTAAACACGAAAGTCCGATGCCGATTCTTATTACCCACTTCTCAAGTAGTAGATCCGTATGTTTTACCAATTCCATCTCGGCGCAAGTGTAGGTGATTTCTTCAATTAATAAAAGTGTTGCAAATAGACATTTGCAAAAAAGAAACTTTAAATGTAGAGTGCGAATAAAAACAGCAACTTAGTTGAGGAACCCATGGACGGTAAGAAAGAAGGTGTTTCAGTTAAAGAGATTGAAGAGTTTGCAAAAAAACATCGATTCGAAGTGTTTTTCTGTTTGATGTTTCTCTTTGCATGTATTTTTGGTTTAGTAGGAATGTTCAGCGGTGGCTGGAGTATTCTGCTAGGAATGGCAGGAGCGGCTCTTGGAGTCATTCTTCCAATGAAGATAGATCAGATTCTTAAAAGCATTTTCCATTTTGTTTTCAAACAAGAGAAAACAATTTTAATTATTCTGGGAGTTGTCTCATTGTTAATCGCCTGCATTTTTCCATTCTTCATATTTTTGATTGTGGGAGCTGCTGGCGGCCGGATGATGCATCATTTGGCAAGCACAACAGGACACTAATTTAGAGATTAACGCCAGTTTTGGAAAACAAATAAACACGCTGAAAGAATCTCTTAGGGGCATCTTTGCAAAACTTTGTCTTGGAAATATCTACAAGGGATATTCCCTTCGAAAAGATTTTGCAAATCTGTCCTAAGATCTTCATCCATCCTATTCATTTGTTTTCCAAAACTGGCGTAGATTAGGTAAACAGCTGAGTTCATGGACAAATTCCATGCTTGCTTACAAGTGCTATTGTTAGATTTTTAGAACTGCAATGACTCGATCATTATCAGAGTATTGTCCTACAGTGATGCTGCTTAAAATTTTGTAACCACACTGACGAACAAGTTTTTCAAAACCCTCTTTAGTGTAATAACAATTTATTACTTGATTTATTCGATCCGGAAATTCAACAAATCGAGAAAAAAAATCTGGAGAATCAAAAGGCGCTCGGAAAATAATTCCATGTTCAAAGGAATCCTCGCTTACAGAAGATTGAGATGATGAAGCAAGCCTCTTTGTTTCATACTTATGGCCCTGTGGGAGAGGGTAGCTAACTATAAGAACACAGTCCTGAGTCATATTGCGCTTTGCTTGGATGAGAAAGTCTATAGCATCATAAGGTTCTAATACTGGTATCAACTTCAAAGTCATTTTATTTGTTTTTGACATTGAAACCGACTAATATCAATGTCATTTGAGTGGAGAGCGTTTGATAAGTGAAATTGGGCTAGGGGAGGACGAAGAGAAAACATTTCAGAAGCGGTCTCAGCAACATTTAATGCACCCAAGTTAATATCTGTTCCAATACAACCATCAGGATATACTTCATTTTCAAAACCAAAAAACAGAAGTCCAAGTAAATTTCCTCCATTCCAACATCCATATTCAAAAATGAACGTTTTTTCATCAATTAATGGAATTGCTAGTGTCCAAGCTCCTATGCCATCTTCGTTAGTAGCATTAAAAAGAGGACGATGGCTGCGTGTAAATATTTCTTGAAAATTTGCGAAGGGATCATCAAAATGATATTTCGCAAGAGAAGATAAATTTGAATAACCACCAAATGCGATGGCTTCTTATGACTGTTGAAGCTGAGACACAGAAATGGGCCTTTCATTACCCACATGATGCGAAACTGATGCACAGGTAAGGAGTTCTGCTTTCTGTAGAGAAGTTAATTTGATAAAGTGTAAAAGTGCTTCTCTACCTGCTTTGAGGTTATCATAAAGCGAATGGACCAAAGTTTCAGATAGATTTCTTCTAGAAATTACAGATCCAAATCTGTTTGTCTTTAGACACTCAGGTAAATTTATGAAAGAGCTTGCTCTGTAAGCTTGGGCACCTAAATGTCTAACTATTGGAAGTCCTGAGTGTAAAATAGGAGTCATAAGGCTCCAAACTTATTTTCAAGCTGCTCAACCTTTTGAGTTAACTTATTCTCTTCGCGAAGCAATTGGGCATTTTGATTACTAATCGATTGCATCCATTGTTGCAACTTCATTTCTGAAGGATTAAAGCTTTGAGAATTTTTTCCAGAAAGCATCTCCAAAAAGCGAAGGTCCTGCAATCCTTCCATTGATTTAGAATACTCATTTGTGCCTGGAGTTGGATATTCAGGGGACCCAGTGTATGTATCAAAATTGGGCCGAGAAGAAAAAAACCTCCTCAAAACAGCATTCGGCTCATGATGAAAAATTTGTTAATATTGACATGACAACCTTCTCGAATTACGAGATACATTTTATCATAAAAGAGTCCTATTTATCAAACTTTAGATTGTTAAGGATGAAAGCGCATCTTCAATGCTCATGAACTGAACCCAAAACAGAGGTTAATAGTTTCTGGATTAACAAATTGGCGAGATAGGCTCAAATGGAAACTACTGACGTTTCTTCATAATGTCGTATGTTAATCAAGGGCTTATTATTTTATAAAAGTACACGATTAGGAAATAATACAGGCACCATTTTTAGCATCCTCTAACCGAGCTTCAAAATCATTACCATCTTGAGATACATAAACAGAAATAGCTCTCTGATCCTCCCAGGCTAACCTAACATGTTCTTCAACCTCTTTAATAGCTTCTTCGGTAAGGTCCTCACCTAAAATGTATTGAGATAACACATCTCCATTTACTGTCATTTTATTCGCATATTGATATCCTGCAAAAAAACGACGAACATTTGTCAGAAATGAATAAACTGCATTTGCTCCTGGTGCAAGATGTATGCGCCTTGCATTTACAGCCCTCAAT